>PXCX01000146.1 GCA_003565195.1 PVC group bacterium
CTCGAGCGCCACCGTCACCGGTTCCGATGCGCGCATCGGCGGCCTGGCTGGCCAGAGCTGGAGCGACGACGAGCCGTGCCTGGTGACGCACAGTCACGCCACGGGCAACGTCAGCGGCGGGAATCTGGTTGGAGGGCTGGTCGGGAACAATGTTGACAGCACAATCCGGAATTCCTTCGCGACGGGATACGTTGAAGGGGAAGACGTTGTGGGAGGATTGGCCGGGCAACACACCGTTTACTGGACTGACGGCATCGGTTGTACAATCGAAAACAGCTACGCCGAAGGGGATATTGAAGGAAATCGTGGTGTGGGTGGATTGGTCGGGCTTGCCGTTGCAGATATCGACCACAGTCACGCAACGGGGAATGTATCGGGCGACAGTTTAATCGGCGGATTGGTTGGAAGTGCTGAGGGAAACTATGTGATTGAAGGCAGTTATGCCGAGGGGCGAGTCGAGGGAGTTGAACTAGCGGGAGGCCTTGTCGGAACATGCCTTGGCGAAAGAACTATCAGACGCTGTTACGCCATCGGAGACGTCACTGGCGAAGAATTGATCGGCGGATTAGTGGGAGCGGCCAGGGAGAGCCAAATCCTGCATAGTCATGCCGAAGGAACGGTAACCGCATCGATTAAATGGGGCGGCGGGTTGGCTGGCGCAACAACGCGTAACGCTCTTGTTGACGGATGCCATGCCGGCGGCGCTGTGCAGGGCGGGAATTACCTAGGCGGGCTCGTGGGGCAAATCGAGTACGGCGGCATCCTGCGGGACAGCTATGCTTCCGGAGCGGTCAGCGGTCTCGAAATGATTGGCGGACTCGTGGGTGTGTTGCACGGCGGTGATATTACTGTCGAACGGGCGGATATTACGGTCGAACGTTGCCGGGCTTCCGGTGCGGTCGAGGCCGGCGGGGTCGCCGGCGGCCTCATCGGCAGTGTCGACGCCCCGGGCGTCGTTTCGAATTGCTACGCCCTGGGTTCCGTCGACGCGGACGCTTACAGCGGCGGCTTGGTAGGGGAAATCCTGGAAGGATCGATTTCCCACTGCTATTCCATCGGCAACGTTCGCGACGCTTATCTTGCGGGCGGTCTGGTCGGCAGCTTGGAAGCGGCCGGAAGCGTCGCCTTTTCGTACTGGAACACGCAAACATCAGGATTGGAAAACAGCGCCGCGGGAGAAGGCCGTACGACCGGCGAGATGACCTATCCCCATGCCGGCGGCGCCTATCAAGGATGGGACTTCGCGAACGTATGGGGGTCCGACACCGATGGCTCGGTCAACAACGGCTATCCCTTCTTTGCCTGTACGCTGACCTACACGGCGGGCGCCGGGGGATATCTGGTCGGCGATACGGAACAAGTCGTGCCCATGGGACATGGCGCGACCACCGTAACGGCGCTGGCAGAGCCCGGCGCGGTCTTCATGGGCTGGTGCGACGGGGTCATGATCGGCGAACGCACGGATGACCCCGTAGCCGGCGGACTTTCCGTAACGGCCATTTTTTACAGCTTGGGCGGCGTGCCTATCGACTGGTATGCCGGTCATGACATCGAACGCGAAAACAACGAAGACTGGAGCAACGTGGACCGGCGATACGATCCGGACAAAAGCATGACCTTGCGCGAGCAATACATCGCCGACTTGAATCCCCATTGCCCGGAAAGCGTATTCGGTCCCGTTTTGCTCTTCGGCACGCCAACGGGCATACGGTTACAAATCGATGCGACATCACCGGAGCGTTTGTATCATTTGGATATAATCAAAGACCTTAAAGAAGACGATTGGCTGCCGTTGCACAGCGCTCCGGGCAGCGAGGTGGAATGGAGTCACGAGTTGGGGTGCAACACCAACGCAGCGGCATTCTTTCGCGGACGGGTTACGGCACCTTAAACAATTTTATCTTTGTATTTTTTAACGGAAGGTTGCATGACGGCATCGCTGCGTAGTGTATTCGGATTCCTCTTGCTGACTGGAATTGCCTGGCTGTTTTCGGAAAACCGTTGGCGGATAGACTGGCAACCCTGATGACGGGAGCGGTTGCCGGTGTGTTGACGCGCGTGATGTAATACAGAATATCATCTGGGTGGCCCGGAATGCGATCCCCCCGCGCGGGTTTTGCTGGGCGGTTTCGATCCGGTGGCCGTCGACCGGCAGGCTGCCGGATTGTTGGGCCTGGATTGGCGACAAATCGGTCATTTGATGGACGTCGCATCACCTTCTTGAGCGTTATTTCATTAACGCCCGCAATTTCGGGACAGTCATTCAGTAAGTCAAAGCAAACCGGGATTCCGTTGCCAGACGTAAAAGGCCAGCGCGGCGGCAAAGATCAGCCAGGCCAGGTAGGGCCACAGCAACCAAGCGGTCGCGGGACGGATCCGGCGGAACGTGCGGATCATCGCAAACACCATGGCCATCAGCAACAGAATCCAGCCGAAGGCAACGGCCCCCATGCGCCAGGCAAAGAACAGCCAGCTCCATACGGCATTCACGCCCAGGTGAGCCAGATACAGGCATAGGGGGCCGCGCGCCGCACGCCATCCGCGTGTCCGCCACACCTGCCAGGCCGCAATTCCCATCAACGTGTAGAGCAGTGACCAGACGGGACCGAACAGCCAGCCCGGCGGCGCCCACGGCGGGCGTGTGAGGTCGGCATAAAACGCGCCGGCACGCGCCGTGGCCGCTCCTCCGATCACGGCCGCGAGATAGGTCACGGCAAGCCACAGGATCAACCCCGCCACGGAGCGCCGGCCGCTGACGGGAGCAGACGCCTTGGCCGATTGCGTTTGCGGATAACGGTTCCATGCGCTGATCTGCTCCATCGGTTTGCGCCGGCGTTTCGCAGCGCCGGAGTGATGATCGGGGTAGCCCAGGGTCAGCATCAAGGCCGGGCGGGCAGTGGACGGGATGTCAAGCAGGGATCGAACCCGTGGTTCATCGAACCAGCCGAGCATGCAGGTTCCCAAGCCTTCATCGGCCGCCTGAAGACAGAAATGTTCGGCGGCAATGGCCACATCCATCATGGCAAACGGTTTGTCTTTGACCCTGGATCCAACGCGGGCGCTCATATTGGCGCGTTCCGCCACGACGGCCACCAATACCGGCGCTTGACGGGTGAAATGATTGAGCGGCAACATGCCGCCGCCGGCCGCGGAGGCAAGCGCTTCACGCAGCACGGGATCGTCGATCACGATGAATGTCCACGGCTGGGAATTGCAGGCCGACGGCGCCAGGCGGGCCGCCTCAAGGCAGCGATCGATGATCGCGCGGTCGACGGGCCGCGCTGAATAGGCGCGGACACTGTGCCGCCGCGTCGCCAAATCCAGAAAATCGGTGCGCGTTTCGTTCATGCACCGTTCACTCAATCATTTGCTGGATCACGTCTTCGATTTCCACGGCGGCGACTTGCATGACATCCTTGATGACGCCACCGAAGGGGCGGGCCAGCAGTTCGGAGTCCATGCGGGAAATGTAGATGTTCCCGTTACTTTTCTCGTAGATCGCGATCCGGCACGGCATCAGCGGGGCTACGATGCGCTCATCGTCAAGCTCCAGGATTTCGGCGGAGTAACGGGCGGAGCACAGCTCGAATATTTTCACGCTGAGAACCTCGTGTCCGTGGTCGCGCAATGTTTCCTGCATGTCATGCACGGTGAGGATGCTCCATCCGGCGTCGCGCACTTTCTGTTCGAATTGCTCGACGGTGGTATCGAAATCGTCGTAACGGGACCGGTCTTCCAGCATCATCAGTCCCGGCAAACTGTAGAAACCGATGACGGCCATGAGAATGAGTCCGGCGACCAATCCGATAATTCCCGCAAATACAACCTGTTTACGCATGATATTCTCCTTTGGGGTTCCCACTCGATATCCGTTATATATAGCACTTATGATAAAAATGCCAAATGATGGAATTTGTGCGCCAGTACATGAGCCGACCCCCGCGGACAGGAACCGGCTGACGGCCACGTTGTCGCTCCCTTATTCAGCCGCTGTGCCGCAGGAATTGCACGCCCCGCTGCCTATTCCGGCGTGGGCATCACGATTCTTGCCTCGGTACGCTCCCCGGCCACGACGGTGACCGGCTGATCGTCGGTGCGATCCCCGACGGTCACACGCAAGACATAGTCACCTTCCGGCAACATGAACCTGCCGCCCCGGGTTGGCGTGGCCACGGTCTCGCGCCGGCCGGTGATATCCTTTTCGGCGGCCAAAACACTCCACAAGACGCGATCCACCTCGGTCCCGTTTTCCTCAAAGGCCTCGCCAATCAAGAGACCCGCGTTAAGTATGATGTCCACTTCGTGGCGCCCACCGGCCGTGATCGATATCTCCCGTTCGACGGTGGCGTTCCCCTCGGAGACCTTGACCAAATACGAGCCGACCGGTAGCGTGAACGTGGAGCTCCGCGTGGGGGACACAATCGTCTCGCGCCGGCCTTGGATGTCGGTCTCCGTGGACAGAACTCGATACAAGGGGTTGGGCGCGGGGTCTCCATTCTCGACGAGATATGTCGTCAACGCGAGCACACCCGCATCGAGCATGAGATCGACCTCGGTTCGCTCTTCCGAAAGCACCTCCACCATCTCCGCGGCGGTGGCGCTGCCAACCGTTACGCTGATTTCGTACCGTCCGGGAGGCAGATCAAAGCTGCTCGACCTCGTTGCTGATCGAACGGCGTCCCCGTCCGGCGTATGCACGCGATACAAGCCCCGCTCGGCCTCAGCACCTCCATCGGTGTACAAGGTTCGAGCCCTCACGTGACCCGGGGCCACATCTTCGGGCGCTTCTTGCTCCGGGACGGGAGCCACTTCGTCGGGTGGTGTCGTCCGATCCGCATGCTCCTCCGGCGGCATTTCGGGGCTGGGCTCCTGAGGCGCGGGACACCCGACCACCAACATGAGAGCAAAAAGGAGCCCGAAGCCCCATGCACTGTGCGTTCCATTTAAGCGTTGGGATTGGTTGAATAAATCGGTCATGTCTTCCTCCAGGTGAATTGATGAAAAAAACGCTTTTCAAACGGTGTACACCCAAATGGTGAATGTAACGGAATCGAAACTGCGATGTCAAGTCACAAAACTGCGCCCTGTTTTGCGGACTGACTGAAGGTCAATTTGTCCTCATCCCTGTTTCGATCCGTCCTCATGCGGCTCCGCGGCGCGTCGCCCTCCAGGTTGGGCGGCCGATCATATCACGCAATGCCTGACCTTCTTATGGAGGGCGAATCTCCTGATGAGCCGTTGAGGACAAAAGGAAACAGAATCGAGGACAATTCGAGTCCGCGGTTTTGGGGGACGCCGCCAGGGATTCTCATTGATTCCTTTCAAGAATGTTTTTGCACATACTTTAAGAGCCTGGCGACGGCCAGTTCCTTGGCTTTCGCCTCGACTTCCACGGTGATATCCATGGCGAACCATTCGCGCGGAAAATCGCGCGCCCGAATATAATCATGGTGGCGTTCGGGACGCGGTCCCCGCCATCCGTCTTTCGGGCTCGACAGATGAAACAAAGGTTCGCGATTCCATGTGGCCACCGCGCGGCGCGTCACCTCGGCCACGCGATATCCATCGGGTAAACACCGGTGATGGTGAACGTCATAAA
>PXCX01000182.1 GCA_003565195.1 PVC group bacterium
GAATACGCATCGGTCCTTCGCGGACATGCTCGATGGAGCCCAGCGATACGATGGCGCCGAAATGAGAGTTTTCAAAGGGTAGTTTGCGCAGGTCGCCGGCCACGAATCCGGCGCGCGGCTCGGCGCGCGCGGCGGCGGCGCATAAGCTGGCGCTCCAATCCGTTCCAATACAATCCCAGCCCCGCCGCTGAAACCATATTGCCCAACATCCGGAACCGCAGCCTGCCTCCAGGATGGGGGTATGGCCGGGCAGGTATTGTTCAAAAAGCGGTCGCAACTCGTGCTGGTTGCATGCGGCAATCCGGCTCTCGATAGGGTTCCGGCTGAATGCCTGTTCGAAAAGATCGCCGACTCCGGTCCTTTCGTCAGTTGTTTGTTTGATGATCGTCATAAATCTTTGTTTCGCCCATCGCAAACTGGTATACATTCACGCATTCGCGGGCTACACGATCCCAGCTCCAGACCAGTTTTGCGGCAGTTTCCGGTGGCGTGACAACCGGGGATTCGTGAAATTCACGTAATTGACGGTCGAAATTGCGGTGTGGCGGCGGATCGGCAAATCGGATTGTTTGTCCGAGATAGGATGCCGTGTTGCGTAAATTAGGCGCCATGACTGGTGTTCCAACGGCCATCGCTTCAAGCAAAGTCAGCGGCAGACCTTCGCTGTGACTGGCGAGGAAAATGCCGCGTGCCCCGCGGAACATGGCGCTTAATCGGCTGCGATCCGTGACCGGTCCCAGCCAGTATACATGGCGGTTGTCCACCAGCGATTCGAATTGCCGTAGATAATCGTCATTATTCGCCGCCGGACCGCCGACGAAATATACCGGCACACCGGTACGCCGGGCTGCTTCGGCTACGGCAACCTGGTTCTTGCGGGGACAAATAAAAGCAGGATACAACAGACCGTCCAAAGGTTCCGGCGCAATGCTGCGATCGAAAAATTCCCTGGAAACTCCCGGAGGAATAACGAATATTTTTTCCAGGGGCGTTCCCAGCATGTGATGTAGGTGTTGACGTTCCGCCGGGTTGAGTACGATAGCGGCATCACAATGACGGTATATTTCCAAACCGAGCGTACCGTACAGGCCCCGACCCAAAACCCGGGGCAGGAAAGGACGGGCGGCGGCGCGCAAGGCCCGGATCGGCGCCGGCAGCAGGACCCCCTGGGTGAGCAATTCCGTGATCACCAGTTTGCAGCCTCTTTGGCGCGCCAGTTGCCAATGCTGATCATTCGGCGGGCGTGACCAGTAATGCAGAATGTCCCCCTTAGGAGGCTCGCCTTGGTCGTGATGAAGCCAACTTACCGATACACCGATGCGTTTTAGGGCCGTCGGTATTTCGCGCAACCTGATCGTGTAGCCGCCGTGCGCCCATGACAGCGGATAATTGACGTAAAAAAGAGCTTTCATAAGGCAATGTCGAATCGGTGTTTATATCAATTTATTGATATTATTCAATGCTTTATTTGGTGACGTGATTCGCAGATATTCCTTTGCGTAGGCTGCCAGAATCGTGTCAGGGGCGAAACGTGAAACGACGGACCGTTGCCCCTGGTTGGCGAGTTCCGCCGTCCGGTCGGGGTGCCGGTATAAATCCAATAATGCCGAGGCCATGGCAGCGGGCGATGTTCCGTCGGTTAGAATTCCGGTACGGTTATGTTCGATCAACCAACAGGAACCGGCGGCCTGACGGCTGGCAAGAATTGGTTTTGCGAAAGATAATGCCTCCAGAACAGGGTTCCCAAATGATTCTTCAATCGAGGGATGCCATACCAAGTCACAATCCCGAAAATTTTCAAGCAACTCCGTATGCGGACGGAGACCGCGAAATTCCACGCCGGCTTCCAGTCCATGACGTTTTGCCCAGCGTGCCGCATCTCCGTTCGATCCCAAATCCGGTCCGAATAAACGGTATATGGCACCGGGTGCGTTTTGCCGGAAAACGACGAAAGCCTGAAGCGCTCGCCGGATGTTTTTGAAATGCGCCCAACTGGCGGCCGACAGGATGACGCATCTTCCGTCGCTGAAAGGATGTTGCCCAATCGGTTGCAATGCCGGACGCGGGAACGGCATGGGATTGCCGATCACGGGAACCGGCCGCCGGACATGCCGCGCGACGTATTCGGCCACGGGGGGTGAAACGGCTGAAAAATCTCGATGCCGTTGAAACACGATGCGCGCCGCCAGGTAGTGTCCCAGGAAACGCAATCCTTCATGTTGCAGAATATGGCCTGCGTTATCACGCACGGTTACCAGTGACGGAAGGCCGCTGTCGATCGCTGCCAGGGCGTATTCGTAGGTCCAGTGCGCATGCAGGCAGGATGCCCGAGTGTTCGCGATGGCGTTAGATAAATGACGACGTTCATGTCGGAAAAAGTCTCGTACTACATGGCGTGGACGGCGTGGGCAAATCGTATATTTCAAACCTTCGGTTTGACATACGACCGGTTGTTCCGTCACCGCCAAGCGCGGATCAAGCGTTATGATTTCGGTCGGTAACCCGGCATTCAGTCGGGCTTGTGCCAAGGCCACCAACCCGCTGCCGCCCGTTCCGGGCAGCGGTCTTAAACGGTCGCGGGTAGCCCTGTCGAAGCGTCCGGATATCGATTCGGTTCGGAAAGGACCTAGCAAACAAACGGTTTGATCGGATGCCGGCATAAAGGTGGCTACGTCTCCGTATTAGTGTTTTTTTGAGAACCACATGTTTGCGGGGATGGCGGTTGTTTGCCCGTGGGATCCCTCCCAAATGTCTTCCGCCTCGCATGCTGCCTTGTAGGAATACCGTGTTATAATAGCACAAGTTCTTTTTTGAAGCAATTTCTTGTTTAATGTTTTGCCCGAAACTGGCGTGAGATCTGCAGTTGTGGCGATTTGGGTTGAATTTTCGGTTGTGGTCGCTATGATACTTCAAACGCAATTGACCGGTCTGCCTCGACAAGCTATGCCGGCCGTTGCCCGTTGCCAGACAGTCGGGAGGACATAAAGGTTGTCTTTGGATGAATTGATCAGGAGTACCGATAATGGATGAATTACTGGAATTACTGTGCCGCAATGCTTTGGAAACGCCGGCCGATCTGGCGCGGATGTTGAATGCCAGCGAAGACGATATACGTTCTCGAATCAGCGAATATGAAGCCAAAGGGATCATTCGTGGATATCAGGCGATTGTCGATGAAGATTCGCTGGATACCGATACCGTGAAGGCCGTGGTCGAAATCAAGGTGACCCCTGTGCGCGAAGGTGGGTTCGATCGTACCGCCGCCCGGGTAAGCCGTTTCCACGAGGTTGATTCGCTGTACCTTATGTCGGGTACCTACGATTTGCTGGCCATGGTGCGTGGCCGTGACTTGCGCGAAATAGCGACCTTTGTCAGCGCCAAACTGGCCACGCTCGAAGGTGTGCTTTCGACCGCGACCCATTTCATGCTCAAAGCCTATAAGAAACAAGGCGTCTTAATGGAGGAGCCCCCGTCCGATGAACGACTCCAAGTCAGTCCCTGATCGCGTAGCTGACCATTTACGGCGGATCCCCCGATCGGGTATCCGGGATTTTTTCGAGTTGGTCAGTCAGCGCAGCGATATTATCAGTTTAAGTATTGGCGAACCGGATTTCGTGACGCCGTGGACGGTTCGCGAAGCGGCGATTTTTGCGTTGGATCGCGGCGCCACCAGTTACACGCCCAACATGGGATTACTGAAATTGCGGCGTGCCATCGGCGGTTATGTCGACCGCAGTTTCGGTCTTCGCTACGATCCGGAAACCGAAATCCTGATTACTGTCGGGGTTAGCGAAGCGCTTGATCTGGCGATTCGGGCAGTGGTGAATCCCGGCGACGAAGTGCTCTATCACGAGCCGTGTTACGTGTCATACCGACCGCTGATCGCGATGGCGCACGGCGTGCCGGTAACGGTGGCCACGTCCCGTGAGAACGGGTTTCGGCTGACGCGTGAAATGCTCGAGGCTCAAACTACATCCCGGACACGTGTGTTGCTGCTTAACTTCCCGACCAATCCCACCGGCGCGGCCATGACGCCGACGGAAGTTGCGGAAATCGGCGCGTTCGCGCGCGATCATGACTTGCTGGTCATCAGCGACGAAATTTACTCCGAATTAACCTATGACGGTGAACGCGGCTCGATCGCCGCGTGTCCCGGATTGCGCGAACGCACGATCTTTCTGCACGGTTTCTCGAAAGCCTGGGCCATGACCGGGTTCCGGGTGGGTTATGCTGCGGCGCCGCCCGAATTAACCGAAGCGATGATGAAAATCCATCAGTATACCATGCTGTGCGCGCCGCGTTTGAGTCAGGAAGCCGCCATCGAAGCCCTGCAATCCGATCGCGATACCGGTATAATGCGCGATGAATACCGTCGCCGCCGCAACTATATCGTATCGGCGTTAAACGATATCGGATTGGCGTGTCATCAACCCAGCGGCGCATTTTATGTGTTTCCCTGCATCGAAAACACCGGACTCTCGTCACAGGAATTCGCCATGCGTCTGCTTGAAGAGGAGGACGTCGCCTGTGTGCCCGGCAACGCGTTCGGAGCCAGTGGTGAAGGGTTTTTGCGTTGCTCTTACGCTACCGACTTCGACCAGATAAAGATTGCCATGGACCGAATGCGCAACTTTGTTGTCCGCTTACTCGCGTGATCTCCTCTGGGAGAGGTCCGGGGTGAGGGTTGGCGAAGCCATTACACCATTTGCATTGTGCCCTTGCTGAAGCCGATGTCCAACGCGATCAACATGGCGCCCTGTTTGCGGTCCAGGTCGCCTGTAATCGATTCAATCCCCCGGATGATGGCGGATAAACGGTTTTCCGGTACTGTCACCAATAGGGTGCGACTGTGGTTTTTTTGTTCGTTCATGAATCCGATATAACTGGCGAATAACGGCATTTTTGATATGTACTGGCCCATGCCGGCAGAATCAATGATCGTGGCGCCGTCCAAACCGGCTTCCAGGAAATAATCCAGAATATCATAAAAATAATCGTCTTCGTAAAGGATCACAATCAACAGCTTGTTTTTTTCCTGGCGGCGCGGTTGCTCATCCGTGGGTAATTTTCTTAGAAACGCTTCGCACAGCGCCGACGGGCTGCGGGCCGCAAGCAGTTCGCGCGTAATATTGGAATGCGAAATGATGTTTGAAATGGTGGCGAGAATTTTCAAATGATCGCGCACGCGTTCCTCTGGACCGAGCAGGACGAAAAATATCCGTACTTTTTTGCTGTCCAAGGCATTGAAAGCAATTGCTTTGCGCGTGGTTACGATAAAAAAAATGAAATCCGATGCCCGCTCGAAGCGCGCATGCGGGATGGCGATACCGCCGCCGAATCCCGTGCTGCCCTGCTGTTCGCGCGCCAGTAATTTGGCGGCGATCTCCGTTTGCGGGATATCACGTACGGCGGGCAATTGCGCCGCAATCCGCGCGATTTCCGTGAACAGTTCATCACTTGTTGTGGCCGGCAGATTGACGGCGCACGCCGATTCCCGGGTGATATCGAAAAAATTCATGTCGTTTGCGCC
>PXCX01000324.1 GCA_003565195.1 PVC group bacterium
CAGTTTTCCGCGCTCCGGATCGATTTCCTCGATCACTCCGCTGAAATTCATGAACGGGCCGTCGTTGATCTTGACAGCCTCGCCAACCTCGAAAACCACCTTCGGCTTGACTTTTTCCTTCTTGTCCTCCATCTGGTGCAGCAGCACCTCGACTTCGGATTCCCGCAAGGGCACGGGTTTGTCTCCACCCGCAAACCCAATCACCCCCGGCGTTTCCCGGATATAAAACCAGGTTTTATCGTCAAGTTGCTTTTCCTGATCGTAAAGCGCCAGTTCCGCCAGAATGTAGCCGGGGAAAAACTTGCGCATGGTCGTCGTCCTTACGCCTTTTCTAACTTCCGATACATTTTCGGTCGGGATCATAACCTCGCCCAGCCGATCCTCCATCTCCTCCTGCTGCTGACGGCGCAACAGGCGGGTGCGAACCTTCTCTTCCTCACCGGTAAACGTATGAATGACATACCATTGCTTTTTCACGTTTCCCCCGTGTCCAGTTTGTGCTTGCCGGGACTTCGTTTCAACTCAGCAAAAATCTTAATATACTGTCGAGCACCATGTCGCAAACCCCGACAAATACCGTCAGGAGAATCACCGACAGAATAACCACCAAGGTGGATTCCATCAATTCACTCCCTGTCGGCCACGCTGATTTACGTAGCTCTTCGGCGACTTCGCCGGAGAACTTGCGCACATCGCCCATTTTGCGAGCTACCTTGTTCACCATCCCATGCTTCCTATATTAAGCTGGCCCGCTTCCATTATGCTCACGAGGGCTTCGCCCGCATCCTAAAGCGTGTGGGTGTACGGGTTCTGTTCGCCCACACACTCACATACGCGCGCAATTTCACACCGTCGATTATCGTTTTCCTTGTTTTTCGTAGCAGTTCCTCAACAATGAGGTACTAATGCGATGGCAGGCCAGGAGGGAATCGAACCCCCAACCCCCGGTTTTGGAGACCGGTGCTCTGCCAATTGAGCTACTGGCCTGTGACCGAGACGCCTACCACCCTGTCATGCCTAGCGCGTTTCCCGATGCAAGGTATGCTTTCGATCAAATCGACAGTATTTCTGTTTTTCCAGACGGCCCGGCGTTAACCGCTTGTTCTTATCCGTGATATAATTACGACGCTTACATTCGGTACACGCCAACGTCACCCGATCTCTGGGCATGGTGCTCTCCCGTTCAATTCACACGCCGTAAAGGCAGCGGCGGTCATACATTACTCGACTATTTCCGTCACCGTGCCGGCGCCAACCGTACGTCCGCCTTCGCGAATGGCGAAACGCATGGTCTTCTCCATCGCGACCGGGACCATCAAGGCGACATCAACGCTGATGCGGTCACCCGGCATCACCATTTCGACACCCTCCGGGAGAGTAATATCGCCAGTCACATCGGTCGTCCGGAAGTAAAACTGGGGCCGGTATCCCTTGAAAAACGGCGTATGGCGACCGCCCTCATCCTTGCTGAGGACATAAACTTCGGCCTTGAATTTCGTGTGCGGCGTAATCGAGCCCGGCTTAGCCAGTACTTGACCCCGTTCGACAGCGTCTTTCTTGGTGCCGCGCAGCAACACGCCTATATTGTCGCCCGCCTGTCCTTGTTCCAACAGTTTGCGAAACATTTCAACACCGGTCGCGGTTGTCTTGGTCGTGGGCCGTAAGCCGATGATTTCAACTTCTTCGCCAACCTTGACCACGCCACGTTCGACACGGCCGGTAACCACCGTACCACGGCCTTCAATCGAGAACACGTCCTCAATCGGCATCAAAAACGGCTGATCAACGGGGCGCATCGGTTCCTGCACGAACGAATCTAGCGCCTCCATCAGCTCGCCGATGCATTCGCAGGCGGGATCATCCGGGGAATCCACCTGGGTTGCGGCCAGCGAATTACCACGCACAATCGGCGTGTCATCACCCGGAAAATCGTATTTGGTGAGCAGCTCGCGCACTTCCAGCTCAACCAGATCGAGCAGTTCCGGATCGTCCACCAAGTCTACCTTGTTCAGGAAAACCACGATGGAAGGCACACCTACTTGACGCGCCAGCAAAATGTGTTCGCGCGTTTGCGGCATCGGTCCGTCCACCGCGCTGACCACCAGCACCGCACCATCCATCTGGGCCGCGCCGGTAATCATGTTCTTGATGTAATCCGCATGACCGGGACAGTCGACATGCGCGTAATGCCTTTTTTCCGAACTGTATTCCACGTGCGATGTGGCAATCGTCAGAATTTTGGTCGAATCGCGACGCCCCTGCGACTCGGATGCCTTGGCAACCTCATCGTAGGAAATGAAATCACACATTCCCTTCAGCGACTGGACACGCGTAATCGCCGCCGTCAATGTCGTTTTCCCGTGATCTACGTGACCAATGGTTCCCACATTGACGTGGGGTTTGGTCCTTTCGAATTTTTCTTTCGCCATGATGTTTCTCCTTCCCGCTACTCTGTTAGACTCTTATTCAACCTCTCTGCAACATCCCGCTCCTGTCACTGGAGCCCATGAGCGGGATCGAACCGCTGACCTCGTCCTTACCAAGGACGTGCTCTGCCGACTGAGCTACATGGGCCTGCGGCGCTTCAAGACACACCCCTGCCGACTGCCGCAAAAACGCACGGACCCACGCGCCTTCCGCCATGGACGGAATCCGTAGCCGTGCCTGTTTTGCGCCGACATCGCTGTTGGGATCGGCGCCGATATGCCTGCTAACTCCAATAGAAACCGTTCAATATAACACGTTTCCAAAATTTGTCAATAGGGCTGCCAACATTTTTTTTCAGCCCGTAAACCATGAACGTTTACGTGCTTTCATTACATGTTCCCGGCAACCGCTTGACCGAACGCACTGCATGAAACCTCGGTGGCACCCTCCATCAAACGGGCGAAATCATAGGTGACCTTTCCCTGGGCGACGGTTTTACCGAATGCGCGCAACACGTAATCGGCAGCCTCATCCCAGCCCAAGTGGCGCAACATCATTTCGCCCGACAAAATCAGGGAGCCCGGATTGACCTTGTCCTGGCCCGCGTATTTGGGTGCCGTGCCGTGGGTTGCCTCGAAAAGCGCGGTTTGGGTTTCGGCATTAAGGTTGCCGCCGGGCGCAATACCGATCCCACCGACGCAGGCCGCCAAAGCATCGGAAATATAGTCACCGTTAAGATTCAGGGTGGCAATCACGGAATACTCGCGCGGGCGCGTCAATATTTGCTGCAGAAATGCATCGGCAAGCACGTCTTTAACCAGAATCTTGCCGGCGGGCGGCGCCCAATCGCAGTCCTCGGCCACCACGGCGGTATCCGCGAATTCCCGGCGCACCAGGTCATAGCCCCAGTTCTTGAAGGCGCCCTCTGTATACTTCATGATATTGCCCTTGTGGACCAGCGTCACACTGGGGCGGCCATGGCGGATCGCGTACTGCAGCGCGGCGCGCAGCAAACGTTCCGAACCTTCGCGCGAGACCGGTTTGATTCCGATACCCGAGGTTTGCGGAAACCGGATACTCTCGACTCCCATCTCGGTACGCAAGAATTCAATCACCCGGCAGGCCTCGTTGCTTTGGGCAGGCCACTCGATCCCGGCATAAATATCCTCGGTATTTTCACGGAAGACAACCATATCGGTCCATTCAGGATGCTTCACCGGCGACGGAACCCCGTCGAACCAGCGTACCGGCCGCAGGCACACGAACAAATCCAGTTTTTGGCGCAACGCTACGTTTAACGAGCTGATCCCGCCGCCGACCGGTGTCGTCAACGGCCCCTTGATGGCCACCTTGTAATCACGAACCGCCTGAACCGTCTCGTCCGGCAACCATATCCCGTCACCATAGCGGGCAACCGCTTTCTCGCCGGCAAAAATTTCCATCCAGACAATCGCCCGCCGGCCGTCATACGCCCGTTCGACGGCACGATCCCAAACCTGAAAGGCGGCACGATAAATGTCGGGCCCGATCCCGTCTCCTTCAATATAGGGAATGACAGGGTAATCCGGCACTTGGAGTTCACCCGCCGGATTGAGTGTGATTATTTCGCCATTGGAAGGTGGCTGTATGTGTGATTGCATGATGTTCACGACTCACGGTTCACGGTTTTTGGAGTTTTCATTCGAACAAACGGCAATCACTTATAGCAGTGAACCACCGAAAAGTCAATCCAGTCAGCCCTGGCCTCCCCGGCAAACGCATCTAATTTATCGTATTTGATCCTCTTTTTGGCGTGCTTTTGCTTTCGCATTGGTCTTTCGCGCGTCTTAGACAACCAAATCAGCGTAGCGTCAACACTGGGGTGTCGAAAACAATGTCCACTGGATTCTCGATGTTGACGGCAAAAGCGGGTCGAGCAAGGGTATCCGGTTAAGGGTGGCGGTTAAGAATGCGATTAAGTGAGGACTTCGCACTGTCCGAACACTTAATCGTACACTTCAACGCACACTTCGTCGCAATGCTTACTCGGATACCCTTAGTCGATCGACTTATTCGGTCTCCAGTAATCGTGAAATTCGGATTATGCCAGAATTAAGATGCGTTTGCCCTGAGGTGCCCCTGAATTGTCGCGCAGAGGCGCAGGGACGCATAGGGTATCGGACATGAGCGTAGTCGACGGGAGGGGGCTCTGCGCCGTGGTTTACGTTCGTGAATCCGCGTTAAAACGGTAATTCGCCCTCGTCACTCGCGGCCGGGGTGGTTTTCGGGACGTTATCACGGCCAACCGTCGACCCATGCTCATCCTTGGCAACCGATTCGTCGAACGGTTCGAGCGTGATCTCGTCGTCTTTTTTAACCAGCATTTCGATGCGGCGTTCCACCTCGTTGAGTTTAGCAGAACAGAATTTCAGGTGTCGCCGGCCTTCCTCAAAACGGGAAATCATGGTTTCAAGTTCCAACTCGCCGTCTTCCATTTCGCTGACAATCGCTTCCAAACGATCGAGTGCCTGTTCAAAGTTCAAGTCCGGTTTAGCCGGTGCGTCAGCACTTTTTTTCTTTTCTTTCTGAGTCGTCAATCGTAGTCACCTCCGCTTCAAAACCGCCTTGTGCCAGCCGGGTGCGTACCCTCTGGCCGGGTTGCAACCTTTCGGTCGATCGTAGAATACGATTTTGGGTATCGATTGTCAAACTGTAACCGCGCCGCAATACGGCCATCGGATCATAGGCCAGCAAACGGGCTCGCCCGGTTTCCAGGCGTTGTTGGCGTTCACGCATCCTTTTTTCGAGGGTATACGCCAGACAGGTCGCCGCCTCATCAAGCCGCTGGGTTTTCTCCGACACAATCCGGCCCAGCCCGTGATCCAACCGCAGGCGGGCCTGCGACACGCGGTTGCGACCGGTTTCCAAACGCCGGACCGGATCCTGGCGGGCCAGACGTTCCCGGATACGCAAAGTCCGGTTATGCGCCTCCAAGAACGCCTCGCGCAAGGCACGGATTACCCGATGTTCCATGGTTGCCAGCGTTTCCGTAAATGCATCCTTGCGGGCAACCACCAGTTCG
>PXCX01000209.1 GCA_003565195.1 PVC group bacterium
CCTCAAAATCGTCCGGCAGGCATCCGGCGCCGGCCGCTATCGCGAGACGTTTTCCTGCCGGCGTCCCGATCATCGCAAACAACCGGTTTTCGTGCGAGCAAACCGAGGCGGCGAACAATCCCGGTATACTGAATTCACCCGTCTGTTTGCGGGTTTCTATTTGTTCGGGCGTACTGTCATGGTTGCGCGCAAGCACACCCAACACGTCATGGATTGCATTCATGTTATGATTTCTCCAGTATTTATGAATTGAAACGGGCCAACATAATAACCATATCCCGCCTAACCCTCAAGCCTCGAAATTGGTGGACTATCCCCGAAAAATCGCGGGTGATTTTTCGGGGATGTTCAACTCATTTACTCCAGGAATCCATGATTAAGGAGCTAAAGCACCGGTACCTCGGTTTCGCGCCCTTTTTGTTCATCGGAAAGGTAGGCGGCATAAATGGTCAGGATCGTATCGCAGGCCAGATCAAGATTGCTTTGCGGTTCTTTCCCATTGGCCATGCAGGTCATGAAATCCTGGACTTCATCCAGATAACCCATAGTAAAGTGTTCGTCCGCGGAAACTTCAGTCCAACCCTCTTTGGTGCTGATCTTTTCAACCGTATAAATGTCGTCATATTGCGGTCCGCTGGGATTAAAGGTATGCGCCATCCGAACCGGACTCATCTCGCAACGGGTACGATGGTTATTGGCGAAAACTTCCAGATAATCATAAATCCCGCCAAGCACAATTTCGCCGGCAATCACATCGCCGATCGTGCCGTCGTCGAAAACCACATGTATCCAGCCGTGATCCTCGGTATCGTGATATTCGGTACGGATAAATTTCTTGTCGTCATATCCCTCGATTCCTGTCAAGCGTTCGCAACGCGCGCTCACCGTACGCGGCCGGATGGGCCGCCCGAGACGAGTCATTCCTTCCACCCGCTTCAGGTAAAGCATGGCGCCCAATGGATGACACCCCTTGCCCATCAGCGAGCCCCCACCCTGATAACGCCAGATACCATAAAGATCGGATCCCGAACCGTTATGCGATTCCTCGCCCAGCATCCGCAGAATCTGGGCGCCGGTTTTCGCGACGATTTCACGTTCTTTGCGAATCACCGGTGCATAGACGAAATTTTCGGCATAGCAGAAGACGATCCCGGCATCCCGCACGGATTGCGTCAAGGCGGCCAGTTGACGGCGCACGGTCTGCAACATGGGTTGCTTGGCATCATGATCGCCACGGTATTCAGGACCGCAATCCGGCGGTCCGAAATAACCGCTCAACGGTTTTTCGCAAATCACATGCACCCCGGCACGGGCTGCCTCGAGAATACCATCGGCATGCAGCGCCGGCGGCGTACACAGGTCGACAACATCGATGTGCGGCAGCATGGCGGTCATATCGTCGAAAACGGGGATACCGTGTTTTTCGCCGAAATCGCGGCGGCTTTCGAGGCGTCGCGATGTCACACCGGCCAATTCCACGTCAACACCGTATACGCGCCGTAAACTGTCGACGTGAAAACAGCCGGCAAAACCTGTACCAACAATACCTACCCTTAATCTTTTGCTCATCTTCGTTCCTTTTATCGTAGCCGTTCACGGTTCACGGTCCTTATTCTCTTTGTCCGTAATATGCTCCGGGCCCGTGTTTCCGGAAATAATGTTTTTCACATAAAGCCGCCGGCAACAGGTGTACCGCCGGATTCAATGCCATGGTCTCAACGGCCATGGCGGCAACGGCTTCGAGCGCAACACTGTTTTGGACCGCCATCGCCGCATCGCGACCCCAGGTGAAAGGGCCGTGGCCAGCAACCAGCACCGCGGGACACGCCACGGGATCGCGATGCCGAAAGGCAGAGACAATGACCGCACCGGTTTCCGCCTCGTAATCATCCGTCACCTCTTTGCGGGTCAACATCCGGGTAAGCGGGATTGTTCCGTGGAAATGATCGGCATGCGTGGTCCCCAGACAAGGAATCGAGCGTCGGGCCTGGGCAAACGCGGTCGCTGCCCGGCTGTGGGTATGCGCTACGCCACCGATTCCGGGAAATGCCCGGTACAATGCCAAATGCGTCGGTGTATCGGATGACGGACGCCATTGTCCTGAACCGCTGGGTTCCCCGTTAGACAAACGTACCGATACCATTTTCGCGGGCGTCAAAGCCTCACGGGATATCCCGCTGGGTTTGATCACCATCAGTCCGCGCTCACGATCCACGCCACTTACATTGCCCCAGGTCAAAATGACCAGGCCATGATGCTCCAGATCAAGGTTCGCTTCACAAACCTGTTGTTTGAGTTGCTTTAATGTCATTATCTTCGAACAACCACTATCCTCGTTGTTGTTCCCGCAAAGCAATCAGATCTTTCATGATCGAATACAGATTGCCCTGCCAGTCACGGGTACCGAATGCGTCATGCAATGTCCGATACCCTTCATACAGGCGGGCATAAACAGCCGCGTTTTCCGCAATCGGAGTATACACCCGTTCACGTACACTGCACATAACGTCTTGCGCCGCAGCGACACGGTCGTATCCCCCCGCTTCGGCGCCGGCAACCACAGCCCCGTAAATGGCCGCGCCGACCGCACAGGTCTGGTCACTGCGCGCCACTTTCATCGGTCGCCCAGTGATATCGGCATATATCTGCATCAAAAACGGGCTCTTGACTGCCAAACCACCGCAGTTAACGACTTCCCGTATCGGCACGCCGTATTCCTCGATCCGTCGCATAATGGTAAGTGCCCCGAACGCGGTGGCCTCCACCAGGGCACGATACACTTCGTGTAATTCCGTACGCAACGTCTGACCCAGCAACAAACCGCCGAGCCGGACATCCGTCAGAACCGTACGATTACCGTTATTCCAGTCGAGCGCCAGAAGGCCGTGTTCGCCAGGTTTCTGTTTGGCCGCCTGTTCTTCGAGACGGCGAAAGCGTTCGCCATCCGGCACGCCGCCTGTATCCGGCGCCAGACAATGCAGTAACCAAAGGAAGATATCGCCGACCGCGGATTGGCCGGCCTCGATCGCATAATAATCCGGCAAAACCGATCCGTTCACGATACCGCAAACGCCGGGTATATCCGCCAGTTTCCGATCCGCAGGGATTACCAGCAGATCACAGGTACTTGTCCCCAGAATCTTCACCAAAACCCCTTCACGGATCCCGGCGCCGACGGCTCCCATGTGGGCATCAAACGCGCCGACCGCAACCGGAATACCGGCCGGCAACCCAAGTTTAGCGGCCCATTCGTGGGTTAACATGCCGGCCGCATGATCGGAGGTTACGGCCTGATCATAAAGATGTCCGCGTAATCGTCCCAAGGCCGGATCCAGACCATCAAGAAACTTTTTATCCGGTAAACCGCCCCATTCGTCGCAATACATGGCCTTATGGCCGGCAGCACAAATGCTGCGTGCCATGATACGCCGATCCGTCGTTCCGGTCAGAAGCGCCGGAATATAATCGCATAACTCAACAAATCCGTCGGCGGCATCGAAGACGACGGGATCAACGTTCAAACAATGCCAGATTTTACTCCAAAACCATTCCGAAGAATACACACCGCCGAATTTGGCCAGGTAATGCGGCCGCTCCTGCGCTGCATACGCCGTAATCTGGTCCGCCTCGGCGTGACTGGTATGATCTTTCCAAAGCCAGGCCATGGCATTGAGATTATCGGCGAATTCGGGTTTCAGTCCCAACGGCATACCGTCTGCATCCACCGGCAACGGCGTGCTGCCGGTCGTATCGACCCCAATACCGACAATCGAACGCGCATTAAAATCCGGCGCCCTATTGCATGCCTGATCCAAGGCAGCCGGAACCGCGGTTTCGAGTGCCCCGATATAGTCGGCTGGATGCTGACGCGCCAGGTTCGGATCGGAAGCATCCAGAAGAATCCCCTGCTTGCCGGAAGGATAATCGAAAACAGCCGTCGCGATTTCCGAGCCGTCCGAAAGATCAACCACCACGCATCGAGCGGAATTCGTTCCATAATCCAGGCCCAAGGCATAATGTTTCATAACCAGCCTCCTTTCAACCACCTCAATTACTCGCCGTCATAACGGGGCATGGCTATGAATTCGCGAATCCGTAAATCGAAGAAGGAATGCGAATAAGCCGGCTTGATCACCACGGCGGTATCGGCGCCGCCACGCCAGCCGCCGATAGAAATCAGATCGGACTGCATATCGAGATAACCGGCATCCGCCGCCATCAATACCGACTCAACCGCCACCTTGGTTCCGGTTGAAATCGACATATAGGCCGCCGAAATAAGCGCTTCTGAACTCCATCCGCCGAATTTCTGCTGCAGCGCACTGCTGACCGCGCCCATCAGACTGTGGGTGCCGCGGTATATCTTAACACCTTTGGCACGGGCTTTTTCAACGGTTGGCAGATGTGGCGCCCGGATTTTACCCCCAGGCCGTTGCACATATATTTCCTGATCGACGGCATGCATCATGACACCAACGATGGTTTCCATTTCCGGCATCGTTTCGGCGCATGTCAACGCCATTTGCCCGGTCGTGGTCGCCACGACCAGTTGTTTGATACCGAGCGTTGCCGCGCGTTGTTTGGCCGCTTCCAGCGTCGCTTCCGTATTCTGTACCCCGGCCCGGTCATGATAGGATACGTTTAAGGTTGTCATACGATCTCCTGATTTCCGTGGCTAATATCTTCTGAAACATTTGGTGACTTATTCCGGCACTTCTGCCAAAACAACCAAGCGGTCTGTAGTCTGTAGTCTGCGGTCTGCAGTCTGCAGTCTGTAGTCTGCGGTCTGTAGTCTGCGGTCTGTAGTCTGCGGCTTTACCGCCTTAGTATTGATTTGAATCCTTCGCCCTTCGATGCCATACCCAGCTGGAAGGGCTGGCGGTATGAAAATCATTGATCCGCGCATCCACCGGCGGCTCAACAAATCCATCCAGCAACGGATCCGCATGATCGCGCATCCATGTATCGAGCGCTTCCCGCATCTGCTGTAGCGGCTGCGCATAACGCGGATCGTCCACAAGATTGCGATGCTCGATGGGATCAAGCACGACGTCGAACAAGCATTCCTCCGCCATCGGTAAATCGGCCCACCCATGCTCCACCCACAAGGTTTTGCTCGGACTGTCATCGCAGTTGGACATGACCCGGCGTGTGCGGTGATCGAACCGGCGAATATACTTGTAACGTTCGGTGCGAACACAGCGTTCCGGTTGATAGGCGGCATGATAATTTATCTGACCGAAGATCGCGTCACGTACCTTGTCCTTTTCTCCGCGAATCAACGGCGTCAACGATACACCCTGGCAACCGTCAGGCGGATCAATACCCACAATTTCGCAAATGGTCCGCGGGAAATCGACGTGGCTTACCAAACCGTCGATAACTCTGCCGCCTTCACAGCCACCCGGTCCGCGCCAGATCGAAAGCACACCCAGCCCGTCATCGGTTAAATTGCATTTACGTTCCGGAAACGCC
>PXCX01000036.1 GCA_003565195.1 PVC group bacterium
AGAATTCGATTGCACGACTGGCCCAGTTGTCGCGCGCGGTCGGCATTCATATGATTATCGCCACCCAGCGACCGTCGGTCAACGTCATCACCGGCACGATCAAGGCAAATTTTCCCGGACGGATCGCGTTTCAAGTTGCCCAAAAAGTCGACAGCCGCACCATTCTCGACGCCAATGGCGCTGATAAACTGCTGGGACGCGGTGATATGTTATTCCTACCTCCCGGCAGCAGTAAACTGGTGCGTGCCCAGGGCGCCATGACCTCGGACGACGAAATCCATCGCATCGTTGAATGGGCCAAAAACCAAGCCGAACCCCGGTACGAAAAGGATATTCACGAAAAAATTCAAAATGCCCGCACCGATTCATCGGCGGGCAACGGCAACAACGGCAGCAACAGCGACGGTGAAGATGAAGAATTGATTGAAGCATCCATCCAAATCATCCGCGAAACACACCGTGCGTCAACATCCTCGCTGCAACGACGGTTACGCATCGGCTACACCCGTGCCGCCCGGATTATGGACGTGCTTGAAGAACGCGGTCTGATCGGACCACCACGCGGTTCCGATCCGCGCGAAATATTGATTGATCTCGACGGCGAGATCCCCGAGAATTCATCCGATATCACCCAGACGGAGTCAGGGGAAGCAGAAACATGAAAACGTTCGGCGACAGATTGCGCGAAGCCCGCGAAGAACGCGGGGTTACCACCTCCGAGGCAGCCGCGGCCACACGTATCAAAATTCAAATCATCGAAGATCTTGAAAAGAACCGTTTGCACCGGACCTACGCCCCGGTTTATGCCAAGGGTTTTATCCGGATCTACAGCGAGTATCTCGGCTTGGACACAGCGTCCCTCCTGTCAACTTACGAAAGTCAACGCCACACGGAGACTGAGGAACCGTTATCAATCCGCAATACACCGGCACCGGCGTCATCAACCGCTGCGCCACGCGAAAAAGAACCCGCGTTGTGGCAGTCGCGTTTCCGCGAAATCTTACGCAGCGGATGGCAAGACATCGTGCAGCGAATACGGCGCATTTCGCAGGCAACCTGGCGCAAGCGGTTGCTTGACCGTATACGGGCGGGGCTTCCTTCATCGGCGAAGGACGCCGCCAAACAGACACCTGAAAACGAGATCGAACCGACGGACGGCGGCGGACGGCGGCCGTGGCATGAACGCGTGCACCACGCCATCCGGGGACCTTACCGGCTGCATGCAGCCGTCATAGTCACAACTGTGCTGCTGCTGATCCTGATCATAATTATAGGCGCCGCCATCCGGCGTCAGCCTCAGCCAGTCGTCGATCCCGAAGAGACGCCATCGCCAGGGATGGTTCCCGGCGATGCGTTGAAGGAATTCACACACGAACCGCCACCGCCATACTATCGATAGTTCTTGGAGCTCATGTCGTCATCTGCTTATTCAATCGGCATCATCAGTCTTGGATGCGCCAAGAATCTGGTGGACACCGAACACATGTGTGGCCGTTTACGTGAGGAAGGATACCGGTTTACCAGTGATATCGCGGACGCCGACATCCTGTTGGTCAATACCTGCGCGTTTATTGAGGATGCCCGCCGGGAATCCATCGATACAATTCTTGAGGCGGCGGCCATAAAAAAAACCGGAGCTTGTCGGTTCCTGGTCGTCACCGGCTGCCTAACCCAACGCTATGCGGCGGACTTACCTGCTGCGCTGCCGGAAGTCGATGCTTTTTTAGGACTCGATCAAATCGACGATATCGCCGATGTTCTGAACACCTGGCGCGACAATATGACGGCCAGCAAAAACCGTTATGTCATACGCTCCCCGTCAAAAAGGTTGTTCGAACCGCCGCCCCAACGCGAGGTCCTTACCGGCGGCCCCTTTGCTTACATTAAAATCGCGGAAGGATGCAATCATCGGTGCGCCTTCTGTGCCATTCCGGCGATCCGCGGACGCGCCCGTTCACGGTCGATCAGCAATATCCGAGCGGAAGTCGAACAACTACTCAGCGACGGTATTCGGGAAATCAATTTAATTTCGCAGGACACCACCGCCTACGGCCGTGATCGCGACGATGACGCGAATCTGGCCGGATTATTGCGGGAACTCGGCCGCATCGGCGGCGACTTCTGGATCCGGCTGTTATATGGTTTCCCATCCTTGATCAGCGACACCCTGCTTGAAACCATGGCCGGTACGGAACAGGTTTGCAATTACCTCGATGTTCCCATCCAACATAGTCATCCGGAGATGTTGCGGCGCATGGGACGCGCCGGAACCATCATCCCGGTTAACCGACTGGCGCAGCGTACCCGCAAGTTTATGCCGGACATTACGTTACGCACAACCTGTCTGGTAGGACATCCCGGCGAAACCGATGCCGCCTTTGAACACCTGCGCCGATTCATGGATAGTGTCACCTTCGATCATGTCGGTGTTTTCGTGTACTCGCCCGAAGACGGAACACGCTCGGCCCGCGCCACACCCACCGTGCCTGCGGCGGTCGCCCACGCCCGGCGCGACCAGTTGATGCGAGAACAACAACAACGGGTGATCCAACAAAACGAAAAACTGACTGGTCAATCCGACCGGATTATGGTACATTCCTTAGTTTCGAAAACTAAAAGCGACTGCTATGTTGGACGTTCCCGAAGACAAGCGCCGCAAGTCGACGGGGTAACCTATATCGAACCGACAACCGAAACGCTCGTGCCGGGAGAGATAGTTGATGTCCGCTATCAATCCGCACAGGGATACGATTTACTGGCCGAATTATCATGAATTTGCCCAACAAATTAACCTTGCTGCGCATCATTCTGACGTTCATAATGACCGCCGCATTAACTATCCCCGGTTTTCCGTACGGCAAGGCGGCGGCATTTTTGATCTTTATTGTCGCGGCATTCACGGATTTCCTGGATGGTCGGCTGGCCCGACGCGGCCACGGAATCACCCCGTTCGGGCAGCTAATGGATCCGGTAGCCGATAAAATCATGGTCAGTGCGGCATTTGTCTGTTTTGTGGCGCTGGACAATATCGTGCCCGCCTGGATCGTGATAGTCATTATCAGTCGTGAATTTCTGATCACCGGATTACGGTTGCTGGCGGTATCGGACGGCATCATTCTACAAGCCAGTCGACTGGGAAAACACAAGACGGTATGGCAAGTCATCACGATTGTGGTCGTTCTAATCGGCTTAACATTGCGCGATGACCTGTTGCCGTTGCTGCCCCCTGGGTCAACGGCCAGCGATCTTTCCGAAAGTTTCATCCAGCATATCTTCCCTCGACTGGTCTTCGCGGTTTCGCTGCTGGTCGCCATGCTGACGGTCCTTTCGGGATCCGTTTATCTATACATAAACCGCCATTTACTTGTTACTCGCTGATGAACGCCAATAGCGAATGGAACATTCAATCCCGTGCGCCTGCCTGCCAGGCCTGTGGCGAGCGTTTTATCGATCGACAACCTTGCCACACCCTCTTGCGTTTCGTGGACGCTGGCTATCAACGTACCGATCTATGCGAAAAATGCTTCCCGAACCATACGACCGCCGACGGCATTCACAGTTCCTGGAAAGGTATTTACCAGGCGCCGCCGCCACCCTCCCAAAAGACAGCGCGTAAAGAAGATGTGGAAACGCTGCTGCGCCGTCTGGTAGAAGAAAAGGATCCGGCCAATATCCAAATAATATTTGTGCTGTCCGTCATGCTGGAACGCAAACGGATACTTGTGGAACGCGCGGTGCACACCGAACCGGACGGATCGCGCCAATACGTGTACGAACATCGAAAAAGCGGCGACACATTTATTGTCGCCGATCCCGAGCTGCAACTCGATCGAATCGACGGACTCGAAGAACAGGTCGCCTATCAACTGGCCCAAACCGCCCGGAAAGAAGGTCAAGCGGAACCGTGATCGCTCAACCGCGAATTGCAAACCCGCTGAACTCGCCGGTGGGCGCCTCACGCTTAATATCAACATCACCGATATTGGATCGCATGGCGCGTGTAATATCTTCCAATAAACATTCGATCTGATCAGGGACGCCTTCGACGACCAACTTAACGCGACCGTCGGGTAAATTACGCACGAAACCGGCGACATCCCGATCGGCGGCCAGGCGTTGGACCGTGAACCGGAAACCGACCCCTTGAACCCGGCCTGAATAGTGAATTTCGCAACGTTCTTGATGCATCTTCAATCCTTTCACGCGCGTCCTTCGGACACTCGATGAATCATGCCGTAAAAAAAGGTTTCGCAGTTTTAGAATATAGTTTTTTCGTCTAATTTTCGTGAAAAACGAAAGCAACTGGCCGACTCGCAAAATGATCGGAACACATTGGCGCATGGCATAGCTTTTGGCATAGGCTTTGCCAATCACGATCGATGCGGCCACACCGGCGGTCATCAAACTGGTTGCCAGCACTTCATGGCGTGCGGTGTGCATCCGCACCATTTGAAACAGGATCGAGACCCCGATAGCGCCGCTTAAGGCGCCGGTAACGTCACCGACGACATCATTGCAAATACTGGCCACCCGCGGCGCATCACGTACTAACCGCACCGCATGGCGGGCGCCAAAGACACGCCGCGCCGCCATCGAATGAAAAGGTGCTTCGCGGGCTGCCAGAGCCGCCACGCCGATGACATCGGAAAAAATCCCTACCCCTATCACGCCCATTAACAAAGCTAAAGCAAACGGTAAAAAACCGATGCGGCCAACCAGGGCTTGACTGGCCAGACTGGCGGGAACAGCCATCAAAAAGGCCAGCAAACCAACGCCAAAGGCATGCCGGAGCGCACCTTGCTTTTTCAAATGTTTCGATTTCTTCAATCCGGATTCCCGTACAAAAAGCAAGTGTTCAAGGTTCACGGTTGAAGAAAAGGAAAGTATCCAAGACCATTAACCTTGAACTCCTGAACCATGAACCGCCACCAGAAAACATCATGGAGGACCGGCAGGCAACCATCCGTCGGATAAACATTGCGCCTTAAGGTCCAGCAGGTTTTCCCACCGCGGCGACCGTTTCCCGCGAGCGGGAAAGGAAGTTTCCACTTTACAGCGCGGTCTGCCTTGAAGCAGAGCTGGATTGCCGTTTAGGTCACACTCTAATCTCCGCCGGATGCCATCCGAAAATGGGCAGTCTAGGGGTTTTCCCCGAGAACTTCAACCGTTTCTAGCCTCTTTTGCAAGAACGGTTTCGCGGATAACGCAACCGTTGCCGGTTCCGGTATCCACATCCCCCGCTCTCACGCAAGGCAGGCTACACTGCACCCGGATTGGCTCCGCATGCAGGTTCACCTCAAACCGCAGGCAATTGCAAGCCATTGCCCGCGCACTTGAGTCTCCACGGAGGCAGGGTCGATGCCCGCATGCCATTGCGGATTGCCCCATCCTCCTTAACTTCCAGTCTCGACCCCCAACTGGGCG
>PXCX01000292.1 GCA_003565195.1 PVC group bacterium
CTCTCCAGGTTGTCCTGGGGTCGCGATTGAAGTTCATCGACCGCCCGTGGGGATTGGATGCCGTCATGCGTTTTCACAAGTGGGCCGCCATTGTGGCCACCTTCCTCCTGCTGCTGCATCCCGCCGTGTTGCTGCTAACATATGTTAACCAGATGGATATGGAGTTTTCCCCGGCATTCGCCATTCAGCGTTCCGCCGCCTCAAGTCGCGCGGCCACCTCATCCCAGTCGATCACATGCCAGAATGCCTCGATATAGCTGCCACGCTGATTCTGATACTGCAAATAATAGGCATGTTCCCAAACATCGAGGGCCAGAATCGGAGTCCCTTGCCGATCCACTATGTCCATCAGCGGATTATCCTGGTTCGGTGTTGAACTCACAAACAGTTCACCATTGGCATCGACGCACAACCAGGCCCATCCGCTGCCGAAACGGGTTGCGGCAGCTTCGTTAAAGGTTGCACGAAAAGCTTCGAAGGAACCGAACGCCGCTTCCAACCGACGCGCCAGATCCCCGTCGGGGCGTCCTCCGCCCGCGGGCGACGATACCTGCCAAAACAGGTCGTGATTGTAAACGCCACCGGCATTGTTGCGTACTGTATCAGAATTTTCGCTGATGTTTGCGAATATCCGCTCTAACGACTGCCCGGCCAGTGGAGTGCCCTTGATAGCCGCCGTAAAATTATTGAAATAAGCCCGATGATGCCGGTCATAATGAATTTCCATTGTCTTGGCATCGATATGGGGTTCCAAGGCGTCGTAAGGATACGGCAGTGGTTTGAACTTATGCTCAACCGTTTCATCTGCTATAGCGCTCAGACATAGACTCAGCACGACCAACAATAGCTTGGGCAAATCTCGTAAGTACAAAGGTGAAAACATGAGGTGCTCCTTTTTTTGGGGTTACGCCGTATCGTTGATCACGACCGCTTAAAAAACCAGGTCACAGGCGTCCGGCGGCATCCAGTGCGCGTCCTGACCATCCCATTTGACGTTGCACCCGATTGGATTGGTTTTCGGCCGGTGGATCGGTCGCCCCGCCAGATGGTCCGACAGTGCGTTTTCCAGATCGTTGACCGTGATCTTCGAGGCATCGCGCGGGTTATCGACACCGCGTCCGGTATAGATCAGTTTGCGTTGCTTGTCGAAGACGAAGAAATGCGGGGTGCGCAGGGCGCCATAGGCACGGGCCACGTCCTGGGTGGCATCGTGCAGATAGAGCCAGGGAAAGCGGTGCTCTTGCATTCGCTCGACCATATGCTCGAAGGAGTCTTCGGCATAGGTGTTCTTGCTATTGGAATTGATGCCAACAAAACGAACGCCTTGATCGGCGAACGCCAAGGCGGTTTTCCTTGTCACATCATCCGATCCGATCACGAACGGGCAATGATTGCAAGTGAAAAAGATAACCAATACGGGATCGGCGTCGAAATCCTTGAGCGAATAAGTGTTGCCATCTGTTGCCGGCAGCCGGAAATCCGGCGCATTTTCTCCGATTGACAGTGTAAAGGCCATAATACATTCTCCTTGTTTCCTAGCCAAACATATTTGAAATTTATTGGTATTGTTCGGACCTTATTTGCATACGACATCGCGGGTGATGCAGGCGTTCAGAGTTCAGGAGGAGCTTCCCTGGGCTCTGGGCCCCTTAACACTTCAGCGGAGCTGACTAGTCTTATGGATTTGTCCCGTAGACTTGAGTAACCCACTATCTGTCCTTGATCCTTAATTATGCCAGTAAACCCTGCCGAATGCAACCCGGATGTCGAGTGGGGGCGCATATCACTTTATGTTGCATGCAACATAAAGTGATATGCGCCCGGTGTGGAATTCCCGCTTTTCAACTCAGACTCCGCATGATATGATGTGGCGGCCAAGATATCTGGAGGGCGGGCATGAATATCGGGATTATCATCCATTCGGTAACCGGCAATACCTATTCGGTCGGCATGCGCCTGCGGGACTCCCTGACCGTAGCCGGCCATACCGTCCAACTGGAACGCGTCAAATCCGATGGCCCGGTCAAACCGCGGGATACAAACGTTAAACTCACCTGCGCACCGGAGATCGCCGGCTACGAGGCGGTCATCATCGGCGCGCCCGTTCATGCTTTCAGTCTCTCACCGGTCATGCAGGCCTATTTGAATCAGGTCGACGCCCTTGACGACAAACCGGTTGCCGGCTTGGTCACCATGTTTTTCCCATTCGCCTGGATGGGTGGCAACAGAGCCTTACGCCAATTACGCCAAATCTGCCAAGCCAAGGGCGCCCGACTCCGCGGGATGGGCGCCGTCAACTGGTGCCGTCCCACCCGTGAAGCACAGATCAAGGCATTGACCAATACGTTGAGCGCCGCCATACAATCGTCCGCCGACCACGCAACCCCACCGAACACCCCGTAACCAAGGAGATCAGCCATGTTCGCATCGTTTTCCCGAAGCTGGCGTTTCGCCAAAGCGAGTTATAGTCTGGTATGGCGTCACAAACGGCTGCTGGTATTCCCGCTTTTTTCGGGAATCGCCGCCATCCTAGTACTGGCATCCTTCCTCCCCCCGCTGCATCAAACCGGTGCGCTGGCGGCTTGGAGCGAAGCGGCAACCGAATCCGGCGAGCAAACGCTCCCACCCGCGGCCTGGATCACGCTTTTCATCTATTACGTGGTCAATTATTTTGTCATCGTCTTCTTCAAAGCGGGGTTGGTGGTCTGCGCAATGCGATCCATGCAGGGACAACCGGTCCGCGTCATGGACGGCTTGAGCGAGGCAGCCAAACGCTGGTACGCCATTCTGTGCTGGGCTGTCGTCTCCTCGGTTGTCAGCGTCATTTTGCGTGCTCTGGAGTCAAACAAGAAAACCGGACGCTTTGTGGTGGCGATTCTGGGTACGGCGTGGACCGCCATGACCTATTTCGTGATCCCGATCATCGTGATTGACAGCCGGGGCCCCATCCAGGCGGTCCGCGATTCCGCGAACACCCTGAAACAAACCTGGGGAACCGCGTTAACCGGTAATTTCTCGATGGGACTCATCAATTTCGTTGTGGTCATACCGATGTTCATTCTGATCGGATTCCTGCTTTGGATGGGTTTCTCGGTAGGAACACCGATAGCCGTGGGCGCCGCGATCGCGGTTGCGGTCATTCTGATCCTGACCTTCGGCTGCCTCAGTTCAGCGGCCGGCATGGTCTTCAAGGCCATTCTGTTCAGTTACGCAACCGGAAAAAGCCTGCCGGAAACCGTACCCGCCGCGGAACTGGCAAACGCCTTCAGGCAAGCGCCCGATCGATAACGTATGTCCAATGCCCTTGCACCAAGCCTTCTCTGGATGATTCCACTCGCGATAGGCCTTGAGACACCGCAATTGCATGCATCTGTTATGTTTGTCCTGGGTATTGGCGGCGGGATCACGGCTCTGATATACAGGGAAATAGTACTGGCCATTGCCACGGCGTTCTGGGGCAGCCTGCTTCTGGTTTATTCTGTATTCGGGTTGGTTGGAGCACTCGTGATAGGTAAGTTTTTAGCGTCGCCCGCCGAGATGATGCCGCCTTTACTGGAATTGTGGACACTTGGATTTGTTCGAGCGTTGCTGCCCATTGTCGTCTTTGCTTTGACCATTTTGGGTACCGTTTTCCAGATTCGTCAGGCTACGAGGGGTTAGACCGGAAGGCTCGTAAAGGTTCTTTTCTGAACACTGAAACCCTACGCGATACGCAGGGCTTTATCGTCAGATTGAGGGTTAGGTCAGTGTTTGCGTGGCCGTGTAATGCCGGATAACCTCTTCGTAGGTGGCGCTTACGGGCGTCCAGCCTAGCTCGCGGCATTCGGGTTTGATCCCTTCCAGCACGGTTCGAAGATCGTTCGCCGCCTGTGAAGCAGCGCTGGTGAAATCGCGGTCGTTATGAACATCGATCACGAGCGTTTTAACAGGTGGATCGTCGGCCGCCATTCCCTGCAATATCTGGCGCAGAAGCTCGCGACGGTTGTATGCCACTTCGTCGGTTTCGGAATATACGCCTCCCGGTCGCAAATCGCGGTAATGCTGGAACCCAACGGGATGATGACAAAGTGGCGTGGTCAGGCCGACGGAGAGCGGGATGTCAACAAACGGAAGGTCTCCTGCGCATTGCCGGAAGGTGCGATGGGCGAAATGGGTGTAAGGACAGGCGCCCGACCAGACGCAGAATCGATCCGGCCATATACGGCCGGGAATCGATATGCCGCCCCCGATAAAACCCAAATCGTAAAGCACTCCGTAGGTAGAATCGTTGGCGGAGAAACAGCCGGGACGGAAAATCAGGGGACGGACACCCAATCCGTTCTCGTACATTTTCGAAGCTGATTCGATCAATTCGCGCTGTTCGGCGGCTTCGAATCCACCAAGCTCGCAACGACGGGTTGCCCCGGCGAACTTTGAAGTGTGTAGATGCAAGCCGACTCCGCTGCCGGCCCTCTCGATCGTGCGGTAGAATTCAGGGTAGGCCTCGACCAATTCGGGATGAACGAAATAGGTTCCCCGATAGCCCGCGGAATGCAGGATACCCTGAAAATCCCTGACCGAATGCATGCCGGCTTCGTCGGATGCCGGTCCGGAGTTTCCGGTTTTCTCCGAGCGTGGCTCCACATCCATCGTGAATAAAACGAATAAACTGGTTTCCATTTCATCTCCACACACGCTGACCCGATTTGCTCGCAACCTTTTTGACGCGGAGTCATTGGAGGCTGCCGTGCGCCAAGGGTAAGCTTCTTTTCGCTTGTAAGAGAAATAATATCAGGCCATAAGGTATCGTTCAATGTTATTTGTGGGCGCATTCACTATGCGCCCGCAGACCCAAAAATCGCCGCAAATTAAAAAACGAAAAAAACGACAAAACCGCTTGACAGAATCCGGATGATGTGATAGGTCAATCATCAAACGAATGGAGCGGTGTGTCGAATCCGCATCAATTAATCTCCCGCTCCGTTCGCGGATACGAAACGTCGATCAAACGCTGATCGCCGGGCAGCCGGCCATCACGCATGGAGGAAGGGAGCCGCCATGAACCGATCTTGTCAGACTTTAGCAACCCGCGCGAACGGAGGCCATCATGCAAACGCTCTACTCTACTCTACTCTACTCTACTCTACTCTACTCTACTCTACTCCTTAATTGATTCCGTAGGGCGCAACGCGCCCAGCGCAAAGCGGCACGGGCATCCTGCCCGTGATCCGTCAACACGCTTCAACCATCCGCCGGTTCGACCCGCTCATCCTCATCGCGTCGGTACCTCTCGTTGTTTGTCCGCGGTACTTTTCGCCTTATCCCTGCTCTTCTTCCTGCCTTCGCCGCTTTACGCCGATGCCGATGATCCGCCGCTGAGCCGTCAGGATCAAGCCTGGCGGGAAGCCGAAGCGTTATACCGCCGCAAACGCTGGGCTC
>PXCX01000039.1 GCA_003565195.1 PVC group bacterium
CGCAGAAAAAGTTGTTCTCCTCGAAACCAGGCGGCAACCCGCAAGGATTCACCGTCGACGGCAAACGAAAAACCATCTGCGGCCGCCAGCGGAACCGGCCAGGCGCCGAACGTGTGTTGGATTTTAACGAGGGTGCGGGTACCATCTATATTCACAACGCTCCCCTCGTTCAGGGTGGCTCGAGAGGGAATGATTCCCGGCAAAACCACGGGATGTTCGCGATGAAAGCCAATATGCGCCACGGGAACATCCTGATCGCCGGCCCGGTATAGCGGAAAACGACGTGCCAGCCAACGCATGTTCAATTCAGCCGCCCAGCGGTCGCCGGCCACGGTTTCGACAAATCCGTTTTCCAGTGCGTCAACACCGAAAACAATACGCTCAATTTGCGAAAAGTCCAATGATCGTCGGCCGGTAACGCTCGTAAAACGCATGGACCGATCGTCGATATCATCCTTTTCGATGACAAAGCCGTCGCGGTAAACAATTTCAGCGCGCAAACGTCCGGGATCAGCCGCTGCCGGCATCACACCAACGATCATTGCGAAAGTCGCAGAAACAATCCACGCCAACCCCGGTTGATGAACCAGGCGCCGAAATGAACGAAAAAAAATGCGAACGGACAGCAACAGGAATACCTCTTGGTGAGCGGCCACGAAAAAAGCCTGAACGACTTAATCGTTCAGGAATCCTTCCACTTTTTGCTGCAAGGCTTGCTTGGGCATAGCGCCGTTTATCTGTCCGGTAACAACCCCCTTATTGAACAGCAGCAAGGTGGGAATCGATCGTATACCGTATTGAACCGCGATCTGCTGGTCCTCATCAATATTAACTTTGGCGACTTTCAACCGATCGCCCATATCTTGTGCCAAATCTTCGAGCACCGGCGCCAACGCACGGCAGGGTCCACACCAGGTTGCCCAAAAATCGACAAGAACCGGGACATCGGCATCAATGACGGCCGATTGCCAGTTTTCCTTGGTTACGGTGATGATAGTATCGGAATCCATGGGTGCATTATCCTTGTTGTAATTATGGGTTGATTTGACCCCACCATGAGAGCCCTGCATCTGGAAATGCCTGGGCGGCAAGCATGTATACCAGTAGAGCGGCAACAATGACGGCGGCGACGGTGGCAAGCGTGAAGACCAGGCCAGGCCGCTGGGCCGGCAAGGGTTCTTCGGAAGAAGCGGATTCTTCCGGAGCCTCCGCTTCTGCCGGCGCGCCGGTTTTATCACGGGCCAGCGACAGGGTACGGCTGGGCTTGGAAACGCCCGAACCGTCAGGCCGTTTAATCCGAATAGTCTTGCGTTGGGTGGTGGGAACGGCATCGGCTGCCGGTTCTTCCGTATCCGATGTATCCAGGCGCGAGGTCCGGCTTTTGGCGTCTTGCTCACCGGCGTCTTTATCGGCGGCAGACTCTCCTCCCGGAATTTTCGCGGCACTCGATTGACTCTTGCCCGCATCCGGCCGTTTCAAGCGAATGGTCTTAATATCCGTCGCACCCCCGGCGGCTGTCGATGATTCACCCGCCTTGGCGTTCGATTGCAAGACGTTATCGAGCGAAATGCGGGATGTCTTCTTTTTGGCGGCTTGTGACGACGTTGAAGGCGCCGCGGCATCGCTGGGCCGTTTTAAACGAATGGTTTTCGGTCCGCCTTTATCCGCGACCGCTTCCGCGGCTGGTTTTGACTCCGCGCCGGCGGAGGGTGGACGCGACAGACGGATTGTTTTAGGGCCTCCGTCCTTCTTGCTATCGCCGCCGCTGACTTCACCCATCACATCGTCAATACGCATGGATAGCGCGGAATCCAGCGAGATACGAGAGGTTTTCTTCTTATTGTCTTCGGCGTCCTGCTCTGATTTCTTTAAAATCAAAGTTGGTTCATCACCGGTTTGGGGCTGCGGCGGCGCTTTGTCGTCCGTGTTCGTTTCCACCGCAGGCGGTGTACTCGGCGACGGTGGCGCGTCGTTTGCTGGCGCGGATTGCTGTTCTTTTGCTCCCGAGTCAGCCGTGGAATCTGCGGGCCGCACGGTCAGTTTGGGAGGAATCTTCTGAGGTTCTGGAGTTTTTTCGTCCGTCATGATAATCTTCCTCGTTACTAAAGCTCTCGCCGAATCATCCACATACCGCCTGTATACAATATAGCAGTTAATCTCTCACGTCAAGAGGCGCTGGCCTCTCAAACAGCCATGATATCGGTTTCCTTGGTCTCTAAATCCCGGTCAATCCGTTTGACGGCGTCATCGGTTGCCTTCTGAATATCAGCCAGGGCGGCATCGCGTTCATCTTCGCTGACGGTACCTTTTTTTTGCAAGTTCTTAATATGATCGTTGGCGTCACGGCGGATGTTACGCACCGCCACTCTGGATTCTTCAGCCAGCCGGCGCAAGACTTTGACCAGATCCTTGCGCCGCTCCTCACTCAATTCCGGAACCGTCAAGCGGATAACCCGTCCGTCGCTAACGGGCGTCACTCCGATATTGGCGGCCAGAATCGCTTTTTCGATGGCGCCCATGGCCGTCGGATCATAAGGGTTAATAACGATCAGGCGCGGTTCGGGCGTCGATATGCCCGCCAGTTCCTGCAGTCGGGTTGGGGCGCCGTAATAAGGCACCTGGATATGTTCCACCATGGAAGGGGACGCCCGTCCCGTCCGTATTCCGCTGAACTCATGGTGCATGTGTTCCAGCGCTTTTTCCATGCGGTCTTCGGCATCCAGCATGACATCGTCAATTGATTCCATACACCCGTTTTCCCCCTTTCAATGCTAACAGATAAGCGTTCCCGTCGACTGACCTTGCATGACTGCCCGGATATTGCCGTCCTGAAAAAAATCGAATACCACGATCGGAATATGGTTTTCGCGGCATAACGAGAAGGCCGTGGCATCCATGATCTTGAGCTGGCCTTGCAAGGCTTTGGCATAGGAAAGTTTATCGTACTTGACAGCCTCCGGATTCTTGAGCGGATCATCAGAATAGACGCCGTCAACCTTGGTGGCCTTGAGCAGGGCGTCCGCCCCGATTTCACTGGCGCGTAGCGCGGCGGCAGTATCGGTTGTAAAATACGGGTTACCGGTGCCACCCGCAAAAATAAGGGTCCGTCCTTTTTCCATATGTCTGACTGCCCGTTTCAAGATAAACGGTTCGGCAATCTCCTTCATCTCAATGGCTGTCTGCACACGCGTTTCAATGCCCGCCTTGACGAAGGCATCCTGCAAGGCCAGTGCATTGATCACCGTGGCCAGCATGCCCATGAAATCGCCGGTATTGCGATCGATACCCTGGGAATGACCGATGTTACCCCGATAAATGTTTCCGCCGCCGATCACAATCGCTATCTGTACCCCCGTGGTCAAGGCATCCTTGATCCGTTGGGCGAAAGTTCGAACCGTTGCCGGATCAATGCTTAACCCGTTGGGTGATTCGCGCAAGGCTTCACCGCTGCATTTCAACACGATCCTTCGTATCGATTGTCCACGTATGTTGGGTTTCATAGCAAGGTTAACCTTAATTTCATAATGATGAGCAACGGTTTGGCAACCGGTTCTCATCCGACAAGCGGTGCAACGGATCTACGGATTGTTTTCCGCTGCAACCAAAGGCAAGCATACCATGTTTGGTTGCGATTTCAAACTTTTTTTGCAGCACCCTGTTCCAGCTTTCCTGGATTTCATTGGATGTCTCTGACTTTTTGTTTAATCGGTCGCTTATGAAAACGCTCAATAGGCGCCGCGTGCGAAAATTACCGCATTGAATGTCCGTACCAGAATCCGGAAATCGAGTCCCAGGGTCTGGTTGCGCAAATAGTAAATATCCAGCAGACACATGCTGTGAAAATCAAGATCGCTGCGCCCGACAACCTGCCAAAGGCAAGTCAATCCCGGCAATCCGTTATGCCGGAGGTAATGCCATGCTTGATAATAGTTGTCCAGATCGCGCCGTGGCAATGGACGCGGCCCTACCAGGGTCATGTCGCCGCGCAAAACGTTGAGCAACTGCGGCAGCTCATCAAGACTGTAGCGGCGCAGAAAACGACCGAACACAGTTACCCGCGGATCGCGTCGCATCTTGAAAAGACCCGCGCCGGACTCATTGTAGGTTTCCACCCGCGACTGATGCTTTTCAGCGTCAGCGTACATGGTGCGGAATTTATACATCCGAAATCGTTTCCGGTTTAAACCGATCCGTTCCTGAACAAATAATGCCGGCCCCTTCGAACTACATCGGATGGTGAGGGCAATCAGCAGCATCAGCGGACCGAGCAGCAGCAAGGCCACCGCCGAAAACAAAAAAGAGTATGCTCGTTTCAGTCCATGATAAATCCGTGATACCGGCATGGGCGGAAAATGAATCAACGGGACCCCCAGAATCCGGTCGGACCGCACGCCGTTTCGGATCCCGAGCGCGTCCAGTTTTGGCGACAATATTTTCAATGGAATTGCGCTAGCATCGGTCATGGCAATGACCCGCATCAGCGAACCCGTCGACAACTGCGGCGTTGCAAGAACCAACATCTCGGCGCGCTGTTTCGCAATTTGACGCCGGATTGCGGCCAAATCGGTTTCGTTAAAGGTCGTTTTTTGGATGCCTACCCGTTTTACCGGATACACGCCATGCGGCTGGACAACCTCAATCCAGTCCGCCAGAGGCGGCATCGATTGTTTGTCCCCGACGATAAGCGCCGGACAGCGGTCAAACCCGATATGCAAGCGCAACCAGCGCAGGATATGTTCCGTCAATAAACGGAAAATGACGGTATATCCCGTATTGAAGGCAACGATCAGCGCGAACATACTGCGCGGATGAAATTGGTTGCGGCTCAGATAAAAATAAACGACAAAGAACAGCAACGCGAAAAAATTCGCGCGTGCGATTTCGCCACTCCACAGACCGCGGGTAAGTTGACGACGACCGGCATACAAATCCATTCCCAGATAGATTAGCAGGACAGTAATAACCACGAGGGCGATGATACGCGGTGCGCTGACCATGTAAAACACTTCGAAGCTCATGCCTTCATCCGCGGTATCGAAACGCGGCACCCGAAGCGCCCAGTTAAGGAATTCAACCGTGCGGTGGCCGAAATGGCTGTGAAAACGAAAGCCGATCGCGCTGTAATAGGCAGCGATCACCGCCAGGATATCGGCAATCAAGTTGGCGCACAGGATTAGCGGACTTCTACCACGACATTGCATAGCCGGCATCATAACGAGTTTTTGGCGGCACGAAAAGCATAAAATTCGTCCATACGAAGTGGCCAAAATGAGAACTGCTGATAGGTTGCCGAATACAGGGCAAACGCATCTTAATTCTGGCATAATCCGAATTTCACGATTACTGGAGACCGAATAAGTCGATCGACTAAGGGTATCCGAGTAAGCATTGC
>PXCX01000059.1 GCA_003565195.1 PVC group bacterium
CGGCTCAAACCGAACTGGTTTTCGACGGGATGCTGCTGACCCATTATCTTGACCGGGGTGAGCTGGTGGTGGATGCGCCCGTGATGCAGGCCGAATTCGATGCGGCGATTAATGGATGGTCGTTCAACCTGTGGGGCAACGTTGATCTAACGGACGAAAACGATCGCCGGTTTGATGTGACCGAGACCGCGCTATCGCTGGCGTATCGCCAGGCGTTGGATCCGTTGGATTTGGCGGTTGGTCTGACGCAATTCATGTTTGCCGGGTCGTCGGGTACGCGCGAGACCTTTTTACATGCCGCGATGTTGATCCCGTTGACGCCGACGGTCGGCGTATACTACGATTTCGATCAGATTAAAGGAACCTATATTGACGGCAGCCTTCACCATGTTGCAGGGATGACAGCGGCGGTTTCGCTGGAATCACGGGTTTCGCTGGCCTATGGCGATGCGGCCGCCAACAAGGATGCCTTCGGTTATCACCAAGCTGGATTGCGGGATCTGAGCGTCGGCATAAATATCCAATACGACCTGCATCACCGGACCATGATCTCCGCTGGCGGATATTACTGGCGGCTGCTCGATCCGGATTTGCGCGAGACCGTCGAATTCCATGACGGCGCTCTCAGCGGAATCATCGGCAGTGTTGCCATCAATTATCGTTTCCAATGATTGATCTGCTGTTCAACTTCCTGCTCTTGATGTTCTGGGTGCGTTTGCTTCCGCCGGAACAGGAAACAACCTATTTCAACCCCTATATTGCCTGGATAAACCGCAATTCGCGGATGGTATTGAACAAGCTGCGCAGCGGATTTCCGCAACTATCGCAAAAACAACTTGCCGGAATGGTGTTTTTCGGGTTGATCATCCTGCGAGCTTTCGTGATGCGCAGTATGCGGTTTGGTTTCGAATCGGGGGTTGCCGTTTCCGGATGGATGTATCCCGTTATATTGAGCGGGGCATCGTTTGCGATGGTATTGTTTTATCTCTGGACGGCCTCGCTTATTCTGGTGCGCCATCGCAGGCGCGCCGATGCCATGACCCAATGTTTGCGTTTTGTGGTCCGCCCGATACCTTATTGGCCGCCGTCATACCGTTGGATGGCCGTATTCGGCCTGGGGTTGGCGATCAGCGCTGCGCTGGTCATGATGCCGCAACCGGCATATTCCGGCGCTGGCTGGCTGGTGCACCAGTTTCTCTTACGGATCGGGGTCAATACGGCAGCCGCCCTGGTTGATTTACTGGCGATCATACAGACACTCCTGATAGCCGCGGTGATCGGCTCATGGATGTCGCTGCTGGCGCCGTCCGATTCTCTAGCCGCCTTCTGCCAGGATGCCATGGCGTTGCTGCTCGGTCCCTTGCGCGACTACCGGTTGGCTATCGGTCCCCTCGACCTGACCCCGTTGCTGGCCTTGGTGGCCTTGATGTTGCTGCATTCGATTTTGCTTTCGCTGTTGATGCCGATCTATCAATCGATAATGATGATGGGTGGGTGAGGCGAGGCGCGCAGTTGAAAGGTTGACTTTTATTTTTCGGAGTGATAAATTTTGCAGTGTAATTGAGTAAGTCCATGTCGTGAGACGTGATTCTGGGCCGGAATATCAGGACACCTTGAAAAAACAGGGCGATTGGGAGCCGAATATGCAATCTGCTTGTGGTAATAATACGATACGCGGTTGGTATAGATGGTTTGCGCTTGTATTGCTGTGTGTTTTGCCTTTGATGACAACGTCGCTATTGGCCCGCAGCGATAGCGAACGAGAATTCGAGTTTGCCCGCGGTCTGATCCGTTTGAATATGCCGGAACTTGCGGAACAAGTCATGGATCGGCTTGTGCTCCAAAATCCGGAACTGGATTCGCGCGCCAACGTTATTCGTGCTGAGGCCATGATCCATCGGCGCCAATTGGCGGCTGCCGAGGAAATCCTGCGTTCGATGCCGGCTGACAGCTCGTCGGCACAGGCCATTTTGCTGGCCCTTGCCGACGCTTACTTTTTGATTGGCGAACGGGACAAAACCCGCGAGATATACACGGAATTTTTCCAGCAATACGAGGGTGAAGTTCCGACCGATCCGGATGTAATCAGGTTTTTGCTCGAGTCGGCCTATAAATATGTCCAGATGCTGATTCATGATCAGGATTACCAGTCGGCGGTCGTTGTTTACGATCTGTTGCTTGATGTGGTTGACAAGCGTGATCAAAGCCGCCAGATAATGCTTGAACAGGCCGAAGTAGCGCTAAAAGCCGCAGAGGAAACCATTGCTTTGAGCGAGGCGGAGCGCGAAACGCTTTATCAAAAGGCGGAAGAAAATTTCACCGAAGTGCTCTGGGGCGGCATGGACCATTGGTTCGGGCGCGCTCTGACCGCCTATGCCCGTTATATGGTGTTAAGAGGCAACCTTGCTGAAGCGCGCGAGATGTTGCAATCGAACATCCAGTTGATGGAGGATATGGACGAACAACTGCGCGAAGCCAATATACCGGTTTCGGAAAGTCCGATGGCCGGCGCCCGTTCGCTGCTGGGCAAACTTTACATGGACGAAGGCCAGCTTATGGTGGCGCCAGATCCCGAGCGGCATGACGAAATACTGGCCTGTTTCGAAAGAGCCTTGCAGGCCTTCGCGACCGAATGGCGGATCATGGAACGCGCCAAACGCCGGGAAGACGCGGCCCGCGAAGCTGGCCGGGAGCCAACCGACGATTCGCTCAGAGCGCTGACCGGGCGTCCCGAACGGATGCAGCCCTACAACGATATGGTGGCGGTTCTGGAAGAGTTTCTTGCGACGGTTACGGATGTTCAATGGGATCTTGAAGTGACCGAACGCGCCCGCGAAATGGAATCTGGTTTACGCGAGCTTTACAACAAGGTACGCGATTTTGATTTTGAACCCGGGATTTCACCCAGTCTGGGTATTTCGATCGACGAAAACTTCGACGGCAAGATCGCGATTAGCCAGGGACTGGAGCTGTTGCGTCCGGAAGAAGAACGGAGAGCCGACGCCGTTCAACTTTTGGTGCAATCCCTGACGGAATACTACAACGTCTTTTCCGAATATGCGGGCAGTCATTGGAGCACGACCGCCGGAGAAATTGTTGGCCAATTGCGCAATCTCCTGTTCGAACTAACTGGGCGCCGGGTGGTGATTGATGTGGGGCCGGACCAGGAAGAACGAATTGCCACGGTGCATTTCAGGGAGGGCGACAGCTTGCACAGACGCTCCCAGCATAGGGAAGCCATCGAAAGTTATCTTATGGGGCTGAACGTGGCGGGGGAGAGCGCCGACGCCTTGAACGCGATTTCCAATATGATGGAAGCCCATGCCAGGCTTGATGAAACATATATGGTGCGGATGTTGGCCGGTTACCTCGCGGAACGGTTTGCCGACCGTCCCGTTGCCGCCCAGGCCTTGTTGCGCATCGGTCGTCATTATTTCGATGCGCAAGAAATGGAAATGTATCACGAATTGTACGAGCTTTTCCTGGAAAGCTTTGCGGATCATGACCGGGCGCCCGGGATTTTGTTCATGCTGGGCGAACAACAATGGCGCGTCAAGGACTATCCCGGTTCCGAGATTTATTATAGGCGAGTTGTTGAACGCTATCCGCAATCGCCGCAATCCTTGAGCGCCATGAACCGGATTGCCTGGGGTCATTTCCTGGTTTCCGACTACAGTAATGCGGTGACGGCGTTCAATGATTATCTTGAGGTTGCGCCGGCCAGCCAGGAAAAAGCGCAAGCCAAGTTGTGTCTGGCCGAATCGTATCGCATGTCGGGCCGGCCCCGTCAGGCGTTGCAGGCTTACGAGACCCTGGTCAGTTGGCTGGAGCCGGATCCGAATCCGTATACTGCATCGACCGAGCAAAAGCGAGAAAACCGCGAAATCCTGATGCAGGCCCACTTTTTCCGGGCTTTCTGTTATAGCCAGATTCACGAACCCGAAACCGAAGTTCCGCAATATCGTGAAAAAGCCATCGAAATCTATCAGTCTTTCATAGATACTTATCCGCGTTCAAGACTGGCGCCGATTGCAATGGCCAGTCTGGGAGCCGTTTTTTTCGAGCGGGGTAATTCCGATGAAGCAGCCCGCGTGTTTGAACAGCTTGCCGAAAGTTATCCGGATTCCGAGGCAGGTCAGAATGCCCGTTTTGCCATGATTCGCAGCTTGGTCGATATCGGTCGGATGGATAAAGCCAAGGAAGTTTTCGATGAAATGCTGCGTGATCACGATCGTTATTCTCCGGGACAGTTTGCGCGTGTGGCGCAGTTGATGCTTGAGCACGAAGAGTATACCGCCTCCGAAAAAGCGTTTCTGTTGGTCAAGGATGCCACCGAGGAACGCGCTGTCCTCGAACGGACTCTCTTCGGGTTGGGCCGCGTGCAGAGTAAACTTGGGAAACATTCAGATGCGGTTGCCAATATCGAGGATTTGATACGCCGTTACCCCAATACCGGCCACTTTTATGAAGCCCGTTTTTTGCTTGCGCATGCTTTTTCCGAACAGGGCAAATTTTCGGAAGCCATTCGGTCCATGCACGATGTATTCAACCGGGCGTCGGATAATGTGATGATTAACCGGGCATCGCTGGAGTTGGCAAAACTGCAATTACGCAGCGATGATCGATCGGGCGCACTGGCATCGTTTCAACGGGTTGTGCTTCTGAGCGATCCGAATAACCCCGAGATCCGTCCGATATACGAACAAGCCTTGCTTGGCAGCATCCGGCTCTATCGGGATAACGAGCAATGGGAGGAAGTGATAGAGAGTTGCGATCTATATATGCGTTACTTTACCCTCGCTGACGACGCCGATCAGGTGCGCCGATGGCGGTCCGAGGCTTTGATGCAGCGATCATCCGGATAAGCTAATATGTGGACTTCCCCCCATTTTTTGTGTTTTACGAAAAGCGTTGCGAAAGGCGTTGGAAAAATGCGGCGGCACCGCCCTTCTATCTCGGAAACGACCAAAAACATCGTAAAAACAGGTAGGGACGGACCGCCTGCCTGCGCCGCGTGCCTTGCGCGGCAGGCAGGCCGGGCCGTCCGTCGATAATATGAAGCGGCCAAAATGAGAATTGCTGTCCGCAAGTGAATATGGTTTGACCTTTGCCGCGGGAAACGCTATAATTATTAAATAGCGGTCAGCAGATTGGCTTGACCTCAACCAAAACCGGAGTTCGGGAGAACAATAATGCGAAAAATGTGGATTGTGGCTGGAACCGTGCTTGTAATGGGAATATTTCTGGGGAGCGGTTACCGGCTCTTGGCGGATGATGACGCGGCGCCGGCCGGCACGGAACCGGTGATGGAGATGGAAGCCGAAGTCGAAGACGAGGAAGTGGCGGCTGCCGGC
>PXCX01000153.1 GCA_003565195.1 PVC group bacterium
GGAACTGTCTTTATTTACTGACGGTTCCGCTTGCTTGCGGGTGATATCTTCAAGAATGCGATCGGTAAGTTTTTTCCCCAATTCGACGCCCCATTGGTCGAATGAATAAATGTTCCAGATAATTCCTTGAACAAAGATTTTATGTTCATAAAGGGCGATTAACGCGCCCAGGGTGTGTGGTGTCAATTCATCCAGAACCAGCGTAGTGGTGGGCCGGTTGCCGTTAAAGATCTTGTAGGGCGCCAACTCGGCGGGGATCCCCTCGGCTTCAACATCCGCGGCGGATCGCCCGAACGCCAGCGCCTGGGTTTGCGCTAAACAATTGGCGACCAACATGTCCTGGTGGATGCCTATCGGTTCGGCTGCGCGGCAGACGGCGATGAAATCGGCGGGCACGATCCGGGTACCCTGATGTAGTAACTGAAAGAACGCATGTTGCCCGTTGGTCCCCGGTTCGCCCCAGACAATCGGGCCGGTCATGATATCGACGGCGCGTCCACTTCGGTCGACCGATTTGCCGTTGCTTTCCATGTCGGCTTGCTGAAGATACGCCGGGAATCTTAACAGATATTGACTGTACGGCAGGACGGCATGGGTATTGTAACCCATGAAATTACCATGCCAGACACCCAGTAACGCCAGGATGACCGGCAGGTTGTCCGTCCAGGGCGTGTCGCGGAAATGAATGTCCATGGCATGGAACCCAGCAAGCATGGCGCGGAAATGGTCGGGTCCGACGGCAATCATCAATGGCAAGCCGATAGCCGAACAGAGCGAATAACGGCCGCCGACCCAGTCCCAGAATCCGAAAACATTGTCGGCATCGATGCCGAACTTGGTGGCGGCGTCGATATTGGTGGAGACAGCCGCAAAATGGCGTGCAATCGCCGATTGATCCTTTAGGTTAGTCAGACACCAGGCACGGGCGGACCGGGCATTGGTCATAGTTTCCTGGGTTGTAAATGTTTTGGATGCAACGATAAAAAGGGTTTCCGCGGCATCCAGATCGCGCAACGTTTCCTGGAGATGGGCGCCGTCGATGTTGGAGACGAACCGAACGCGCAAGCCAGGCTTGGCGAATGGTTTCAAGGCTTCCGTGGCCATGACCGGGCCCAGATCGGAACCGCCGATCCCGATATTGACAATGTTACGGATCGGTCGATCGCTGTGGCCCTTCCAGGCTTGCGCACGGATCCGGTCGGCAAAATTGGCCATGCGGTCAAGAACCTGGTGAACGTCAGGCATGACATTCTTGTCGCCAACCCGGAATTCGGCGTTACGCGGTGCACGCAAGGCAACGTGCAGGACCGATCGGTTTTCCGTGCGGTTAATTGGTTCACCGGCGAACATGGCGTCGATGGCCGGTCGCAAAGCGCAGGCATCCGCCAGCGCAAACAGCCGGCGCATGGTTTCGGCGGTCACACGGTTTTTGGAGTAATCGACAAATACACCGGCTGCTTCGGCGCTGAACTGTTCGGCGCGTCGCGGATGGTCGCCGAAAAGATCGCGTAAATGAACCGATTGCAGTGACCGTACGTGTTCGGTCAATGCCTGCCATTCCGGCAATGCTGCCGGGTCGATGGTTGTTGGAAAGGTTGAATCAGTAGGAGGGCTGGTTGCAGCAATTCTCATTTTGGCCGCTTCATATTATCGACGGACGGCCCGGCGGTCCGTCCCTACCTGTTTTTACGATGTTTTGGGTCGTTTCCGGGGTAGGGCGGGGCCGCCGGACCCGCCGCGGACAAAAGAATGAGGCCAAAATGAGAACTGCTGGGCTGGTTGTTTTCGTTATGGACATGACCGTAAACCCATGTATACTATATTTGATTCGCGGCAAAGCCGGAATGCAAACCATTGGTTACCGTTCGTTGTCGCGTAGTTTCAAGGGGGCGATCGGCAAAAACGGGTTGCTGCGGGTTGGCACGCCCACGGGGAGTCGAACCCCGCTTTTCAGGATGAAAACCTGATGTCCTAACCGATAGACGATGGGCGCACAATCACTGTCGAATCAATATTTATAGCAAAAGGATGCGAAAATTGCAAGCCATAAAAATGGGCCCAGTCCACATAAAGCATAATGCACTGGATCATTGATGGGAATAATCTGCTGCATCGTATTCCGTCGTTAAAACAGAAATTGGCGCGGGATGCGGAGCGAGCGCGGCAAGAATTGTTAAGCATGCTTGCGGGGATGCTCGGAATGGCCGGGGTAGAGGAAGTCGTCCTAGTCTTTGACGGTCGCGGGGCACGTGTCGGTAGCTTGCACCCGTTACCGGGGTTGACGCTTATATATTCTTCCGACACCCTGACCGCCGACGGAGTGATTGAACGGTTGGTGTTGTCATCGGACGAACCGTCCCGCTGGCGGGTGGTGACGTCCGACCGGATGGAACGTGAAACGGCGCATGCCGCCGGGGCCGAAACCATGGGTTGCGGAGATTTTATCGATTGGCTGGAACAGCAACATCGGAATTTGCAAGGCAGTCTGGCCCAACGCCGTCGGCGGGAGACCGCCCAGCGCTTGGGCGACATGTTTCCTGAGGGTTATGGTGGAAAATAAAAAAAAATTATTCAATCATGATTTCCCGGATAAGCGTGAACCGCAGATTAGAACGGGGAATTACCGGTTCATTATTGAGGGTATTCTGTTTTTGACCTATGTCGCGTTTGGTTTGACGTGGTCCGCAGCAGGCGCGTTTCTCAAAGAGATCATGGATCAGATGGGTTTGTCGCTGGCGCGGGCCGGGTTAATCAATACCAGTGTCAGTTTGGCCAAGATTTTCGGGCCGGCCGCAGCCGGTCTGATTCTAGGGGGATTGGGTCTCAAACGGGCGTTTTTGCTGGCTTCGGGGTTGATTTGCATTGGAGGCCTGGCGCCGTTTGCCAACAGTTTTACGACCTTGCTGCTGGCTCGCTTCATTATGGGATTAGGTGGCGCGCTGGTCGTAGTCTATTTCACGCCGCTGGTCATGGAATGGTTCGATCCGGATGAACGCGATTGGGTGAATGGCATGAATTTCGTGTCGATCAGTATCGGCATGATGCTCGGTTTGTTTATGACTCGCCCTTTGATGGCGGTTTTCGGCGGTTCATGGAAAAGGGTGCTGTTATTGTATAGCATGATTTCGGTCATGTTGTTGATTGCCTGGGCGGTGTTCGGCAGGGAAAAACCCCGTAACCGGGTCGTCCGCGATGTCGGTGACCGTCAACCTCAGGCGTCTGAACCAGACGGCCGGCCAGCGCAGGATTATCTTTTTTTCAAGATATTATTGGATGCGAATGCCTGGAAATTGATTTTTACCTATGGAGGGTTGCTATCGTTGTATCTCGTGATCATAACTTATCTACCAACATTTTACCGGGTTAGCGGCCGGTTCGGCCCCGGTTCTGCAGTGCATGCGGCGCCGTCGCTGGTCATGTTTGCAGGGATTCCCGCGACGATTACAGGAATCTGGTTGTCGCGCAGGACCGGGTTACGGGTGCCGTCGGTACGTATTTCCGGAATCCTGCTGATTCCCGGTGCGCTGGGTCTTTTTGCTTTCCAGAATACGGCCGTGGTGCTTGTCAGCGCCGTCGTGTGCGGGTTCGGTATGTTCTTATGGCGTTCGGCGTTTTTCACGATTCCGCAGGAATTACCCGGCAATTGCCCGCGCCGGGCCGGTTACATGATGGGTTTGTTCTGGTCGGCATCCTACGTTATCGCGACCGCCAATACCTATCTGGTGGGATTGATTGTTGAGCGGACCGGCGTGTACCATTGGGGGCTGTATTACATTACCCTTGTCAGTGCCTCGATGTTGATAGGATCCTTCATACTTCCCGAGACCGGTCCCGGCCGCCGCCATTGATGTTGAAGTTTCCGCTGACCCTTAGCCCAAACGGTTGATTTACACCGTCAACTCCCGACAAATTGTTGCACTCATTTATACAAACAATTTGCGAATTAGAGTTAAATGTTTACAACGGTTTTGTTAGCCCTCTTTTCGCTGATGTTGAACTCAGGAGAGGAGTAATGCGAGGGTGGTGGAGATGACGTGGATTGATTATTGATCGTCTAAAAAATCAATTCGACGTCAATACGGTAATAGCGCGCTTGATCCTGTGGGGCGTCGTCGTTGTGGACATAGGTCATGGTCCGGTTGGTATGGCATTCCTCGACATGGATGGGATCGTCGCCCCAGTCGGGTTCCGGTTGCAGGGTGGTTGCCCGGTAAACCCGGTAACGGCGCCCGGCAACGCCAGGCCAGGTAATGATGTCCTGGTTTTCGTCACGCAAGATATCGGCCACGATGAATCGCGAGCCTGGATCAGTCGGATCCACACCGGCGATATAGGCTTGCCGTGCGATCATGCCGTCGCCGCGGAAATCGGTGGTCTCGGCTTCATTGTAATCGATTCCGGGATGGATCAGGTTATACACGTCGAACCACCAGTGCGGTGTGCCCATAGCGGCGCGTTCGAGCTCGCCCACGATCCGGACGGCGACCGGACTGTCCAAAACCGCCATGTCGTCGGGCGCGCCATCGCCGGCCATGACCGGCGCCGGATCGCCAAACCGCAAGGCGATCCCCTGGGTCATTCCGTTGCTGGACGCCGAGATTTCAACCCAGCCCAAGCGCACCCATTCGTCGCGGCCGTCTCCGGATGACAAGGGACTCGCGCCGCCGAAACCGATCAGGGACGTCTCGTCCACCGTGCCACCGGTGTTTTGACCGAACAACATGCCGTGTTGCGGCGTTCCGAGGGTGGCCGGCGGATCGTTTTCAGCATAGGCGTAAACCTCAAGATTCAACCTGGCGTCCGCGATGCCGACCGTGCCGGTTCCGCTGCAGCGCAACCAGATTTCCGCAAGATACGGTTCGTCTTGCGTGTATTGCGTACGGTTGCGATAGCCCGCGAACGCCTGGTTGTTCATGCGGTCCACACCGGCGGAATGATCCACGATTCGCAAGGCGGCATGGATGCGGCTTTCAACAGCGACCGTCACTGACCCCGATATACGTGTGGGACGGACCGTGGCAATCCCGTTGGTTTCCGCCAATACGGCGGCCGGACAGCGTGTCCAAGCTCGTCCATCCACCCAGCTAACCGGGTTGCCGCCGCCGGCGGCCTGGAGCGTTGGCCGCAAGGTTAAACGCGCCCATTCCCCGTCGCGCACCGCGACGCTATCTTCGGAACTGAAGGCGGCCAGACTGACAAGGGTTCCGCCATCGGCCAGGCGTCGGGTTGCGGTATCGAACCAGAATCCGTCGCCGACATCTTCGCCGCGACGGGCGTGCCGCAGTTCGATTCCCGGCGGCAGATACAAGGCGGCATTGAATCCGGCGTAAGGAACTTTGCCGTCTTCCATCA
>PXCX01000084.1 GCA_003565195.1 PVC group bacterium
GACCCGCCATTTCGATCGATTGTCGTTGACGGCGTGCCAGACTGCGCACATCGACGGTTTCGTAAATGCAATCCAAATCCATGCTGTCGGCTAGTTTGCGGACAAACATAGCATCGTCCGATCCTTGGGTCCCTCGCAGTCCGTGGTCGAGATGCGCGACCGTTAGTCGCCATTCATGGATGGGTGCCAGACTAAACAGTGCGTGCAACAAGCCAACCGAGTCCGCTCCGCCGGAGACTGCGATCAGGGTATGGGTCTCGCCGGGGACAAGATCATGGGTGGCAATCGTTTGATCAATGCGATCAAGCATGATATGCCCAAGGCTAGGGTTGTTTTGCGGGTGTCTCACCCGTTGCGCGCAGGATTTCGCACCCGTCCATGTAGGGGATCAGCGGATCAGGAATACGCACCGAACCATCAGCTTGTTGATTGTTTTCCAGTAACGCGACTACCAGACGGGGTAGGGCGACTCCCGATCCGTTCAGGGTATGTACATAGTCGGTTTTACCGTTCTTGGTGCGGTACCGAATTCCGGCACGGCGCGCTTGGAAATCCTCAAAATTACTGCAGGAAGAAACTTCGAGCCAGTCATCCTGACCCGGGCACCACAACTCGATATCGAAACATTTTGCCGCCGCAAAACTCAAGTCCGCGGTACATAAGGAAAGGACACGGTAGGGTAATTCCAAGGCGCGCAAGACGTCTTCGGCATCGACCAGCAGTTTTTGCAATTCGTCGTAGGATGTTGATGGTTCCACGAATTTGACCATTTCCACTTTATCGAATTGATGAACCCGGATCAGACCGCGCGTGTTCCGACCGGCGGCACCGGCTTCGCGCCGGAAACAGGGCGTGTAGGCCGTTAGCTGGATCGGCAACGGTTGCTCGATTATTTCTTCGCGGTACATGTTCGTCAGCGGAACTTCGCCGGTCGGGATAAGATACAGATCGTCCTCCGGTAAACGGTACATGTCCTCTTCCAGTTTCGGTAACTGGCCCGTCCCGGTCATGGCTTCCGATGTACACAATGCCGGTGGCCAGACTTCCGTATAACCGTGTTGGCGAACATGCATATCAAGCATAAACCCGATTAATGCACGCTGTAACTTGGCCCCCTGGCCGATCAGTAAAGGGAACCCCGAACCGCTCATCCGGGTGGCACGACCGAAATCGAACAGCCCCAGTCGTTCACCGAGGGCGATATGGTCTAGAGGGTCAAAGGATAACTCCTTGCTTTCACCGACTGCATGCACCACTTCATTGTCTTTCTCGTTGCTGCCGCGCGGCACGCTGCGGTGCGGAATATTCGGTATCCATACCATTTTTTCGTGCAGTTCCTTTTCGATCTCGGCAACCTCACGATCCAAACCGCTGATGCGATCACCGATTTCCCGCATTTGCCGTTGCGTTTCGCCGATATCATCGCCGGCTTTACGGCGTTGCCCGATTTCCTTGGAAACAGTGTTGCGCCGGCTTTTCAGCGACTCGGTGTCCTGCAGTAAAGTGCGACGCCGACTGTCCAGGGTCAGCAGACTGTCGACGGTGTTGCCGGGAAGTCCGCGTGCTATTAAACCTTCGCGAATAATGTCAGGCGAATTTCGTATTTTCTTGATATCAATCATGGATACAATTGCAATGATGATCGCAGTGAAACCGCGACGACGGCAAAGTTAGCTCATTGAAATTCGTTGGGGGAATACGGTCGTAAGGCGCGTGGCGGTCCCAGAATTTCACGGTGCAGGACGGCGGCCTGCCAGTTGCCGAAACCGCTGGCCAATGGTTTGGCGGTTGATTGTCGTTTTTGTAAAAAGGCTGGTTTCAGCTTTCCTCGCGTTTTTCCAGCCGTCGTTTTGACCGGCGGGCGAACGCGTTGGTAACCGGTTGCCGACGGTTGCGGCCGCTGTCTGGGCGGTGGCGGCGTTGGTGGTGTGGACCGTAACGGTTGCGGTGTGGGCCTGGAATGGCGGCGTGATTCCGCGACCGAACGCATTTGTTGACTCCGTTGCGGTGCCCTACGCTCCGGCGCCGATCGCAACGGCGTTTGCGGCAGCGGTGGCGGCGCCGGCGGCTCCGATTGGACTTGCTCTGGTTCGTCGGTTTCGCCCGATATTTTGCGCAGGAAATTGCGTAACTCGTCGTTGGGCGATACGGGGTCGGTGTTGACTGAGGGACGCGATGCGTATTGTTCGGTTCTCCGTGGTTCGTTAAACGACTGGGATTCCTGGCGTTCCTTGTTCTTCTTTGCGAAGACCTGTGCAATCGCCCACACGATACCGATCACGATCCAGATGAGCAGTTCCGCCGGAAATTCGGCTAGAATCGGAATTTTTTCCAACCATATCATGGGCTGATATCCTCAATCTGATCAATAAACGCAGTCTGTTCAATCCGGATAACCGTTGCCGGGTCCATTACCCGGTTTTCGGACCGCCCCGCCGTTGGCGGCGGGCGGGGACGGTCGCTGGATCAGGATTTATAGCTCCTGTTTCTCGTCGGTGTTTTGTTCGCTGCCTTCACTGCCGGCGATATGCTTGCGCATTTGGGTGTCGGACTGGATGTTCTGCAATCGGTACATATCCATGACGCCCAGATTGCCTTCGCGCAAGGCTTGTGCCATGGCTTTAGGTACTTCGGCTTCCGCTTCCACCACGCGGGCACGCATTTCCTGCACGCGCGCGCTCATTTCCTGTTCATACGCAACCGCCATGGCACGCCGTCCTTCGGCTTCCGCCTGGCGCATTTTCTTGTCGGCCTCAGCACGTTCGGTTTCCAGTAAGGCGCCGACGTTGGCCGCTTCGCTGACGCCCGCCACGCTTATGTCGGCAATATCGATCGACACGATCTCGAATCCGGTTTGCGCATCCAGCCCGCTGTCAAGCACTTTACGGCTGATATGGTCGGGATTCTCCAAAACGTGTTTATAGCTTGGCGCCGAACCGATGGCGCTGACGATTCCCTGTCCGACCCGGGCAATAATCGTGTCTTCACCAGCGCCGCCAACCAGACGCTCGAGATTGGCCCGCACGGTGACCCGCGACTTGACCAACAATCGGATACCGTCTTTGGCCACGGCATCCAGCATGCCGGTGTTACTGGCGGTCGAGGCAGGGTCCGGGCAGTTGATGACCTTGGGGTTAACACTGGTGCGGACCGCATCCAGAACATCGCGACCCGCCAAATCGATCGCGGCCGCGCGCTGGAAATTCAAATTGATGTTGGCTTTGTCCGCGGCAATCAACGCTTGAACCACCCGGATCACATCGCCGCCGGCCAAGTAATGCGCTTCCAGGGCATTGGTGTCCAAAGTTAATCCGGCCTTGGTTAATTGAATGCGGGCGTCCACAATCAATGCCGGGGGTACGCGCCGTAGTTTCATGCCGACCAGCGATGCCAGCGAGACACGCGCGCCCGACATCAGTGCTCGGATGTAAACTCCTAAAAAATAGAAAAAAATGCTGACGAAAACGACAACAACGATAATCAAAATAACCGCGAGCAGTGCCAAAAATGGACTCATGATACGTTCTCCTTATAAGGGACGAGGACAGGATGGGTTGCTGTTTACTTACTTATGAAAGTAATTCTTACCATAATTGGCGTGCACGCGTCAACAATAAAAACTTGCGATAATCTGTGGATTATAGTATAAATGAGGACTTCGTATCGACTGCTTACCGGAAAAGGGAAAAGAGACGACCCAGGCGGGCGTCCATCATGTTTGGGAGATTATATTATGCCGCGAATTTGTGAGGTTTGTCAAAAAGGGATGCGTTCCGGTTCGACGATTGTGCGTCACGGTCTGCGCAAAAGCAAAGGCGGAATCGGTTTGCACACCACCGGGATTACCAAGCGCAAATACATGCCGAACTTACAGCGTATCCGCGTCTATGAAAGCGGTGGGTATGCACGTAAAACCGTGTGTACAAGTTGTATCCGCTCTGGCAAAATCAGCAAATCACCGGCCTAGCGCTGGTGTTACGGTCGGCTTTTAAATCAAAGCGGCCGTTATTGCAGCTTGGTTCAGTCTGCGAAACCAGGCGCCGCCGATCGCTTGAGTTCTAGACGCAATTCGGACGTCTTGCGATATTGCATCAGTTCAACCATTCTCGGTTTGCTGATTCCCAGCCCGACAGCATAGTGCGGCAACCATTTGCGAAACAGTTTTGCGGCGTTTTCGGCGCCGTATAACGCGGACGTACGGTCAAGGTGTGCCAGCATGAAATCGGTATGCCGGCACCGTGCGACCGGTGGTCCGGTTTTGCCGTTCTTGAAATAAGCCTTGGTTTGCTCAAATATCCACGGGTTCTGGAGGGCGCCCCGTCCAATCATGACGCCCGCGCAACCGGTCGTTTCCAGCATCCGTTCGGCATCCTCGGGCGACAAGACATCGCCATTGCCTATGACCGGAATCCCCTGAACGGCTTGGACAACCTCGCGAATGGCGGCGGTATCCGAGTGGCCGGTGTACTTCTGTTTACTGGTTCGGCCGTGAACTGTTATTGCGCTGATGCCGCAATCCGGTAAGGCGGCCGCCAGTTTGGGTGCCGTGAGCTGATCGGTATCCCAGCCAATCCGAAGTTTTACGGTAACCGGTACAGGGACGGCGGCGGCTACCTCGCGCGCAATCCGTTTGGCCAGCTCGGGATTGCGTAACAGGGCCGCGCCGTCACCGCGGCCGGTGATTTTGCGTTGCGGACACCCCATATTGATGTCGATCAATTCCGGTTGCCGTGTTTCGTATAAATAAACCGCGCATTCCGCCATTAGTACCGGATCGGAACCGTAAATCTGCCATCCCAGAGGATGATCCGCCGGTCCGGTTGCCAGTAGCGCATGACGTTTGCGACCGCCGCCCTGCATGACGCTGCGCGGGTTCAGCATTTCGGTGTAGGCCAGACCAAGCCCGTCAAGATGGCGGACACCGGAACGGAACGCAAAATCGGTGTAACCCGCCATGGGGGCCAAAAGCAGGCAGGTTTCGAGTTGAAGTTCCCCGATACAAAGCGACGGTAGCATGAAGTGGGTTGCCAATTTCCCGGAACGATCGGCAAGTAAACTTAAAACTGACGTTTCAGACCGGCGCCCAAAGAGGTTTCGGATGCATGATAGGATGTCACGTCGGCATAGGTTGTCCAGCCGCTGAGCATACGAATACTGCCCCCAAGACGTACGCCGAAATTGCGGTTCTCGCTCAGTGAACTTTCATCGCCGTAACTGCCGCTCATCGAAGAAAAAACCAGGCCTGCATGCAACGCCGTCGATTCAGGGTGTAAGACGTGCGCTGTCGAGGTCGTCTCAAGCGTTTTGAGATAGGTGACAGAGGGCATAAAACGCCATTCC
>PXCX01000270.1 GCA_003565195.1 PVC group bacterium
CAGGCCGGATTTCCTGAACGCTGAACACCTGAACACTGAACACTCAGAACGTCGCCATCTCACAGAATTTTCGCGGAAATGTTTGACTCATCTACTCAAAGAATCCATGATTAAGGAGCTAACGCCATCCGCGCTGATTAAGCAGGGACCGGTTGGGCGGCGGCGTGAACGGTCGGTCCGGCTCTCCCTTCAACACGCCGTCGGGCGCCCATTTTTCAATATCTCCGCCCCATAGTTCCGAAAGCATGTGATGTTGTAAACGATCGAAGATTTCCCGGTACGCGGGGTGCGCGGTTAGATCCTGCATTTCGCGCGGATCGCGATCGAGATCGAACAAGTGAAACCGGTTGCCGACCGGATACCAGATGAGCTTGGGGGGTCCCTGTCGGATCATGCGCATGGCCCGGCCGTCCTCATGATGTTCCGCGAAGAGGGTCTCGCGACGTCGATCGCCGAGCATGGACATGCCTTCGACCGTTTCGGGGATATCGAGACCGCATAAATCCAGCAACGTGGGCATCACGTCCCGCAGACAGGTCAATCGGTGGTCGGTCCGGTGGTGGCCGGTCCGCCGGTCGCCGGCGGCCGGCATCAAAATCATGGGAATTTTGGCGCTGTCCTCGAAAAGCGGCGGTTTGCACCACAGGTTATGGTTGCCGAGCATATCGCCGTGATCGCCGGTAAACATGACGATGGTGTTGTCGAGCAGACCTTCCTCGCGCAGGGTGCCGATCAGTAAGCGCAGTTGATGATCGATATACGTGCACTGGGCGTAAAATCCGCGGAGCGCCAACCGGGTTTCCCTGGCCGACAAGGGTTCGAAGCGGGCATTGTGTATTCTCAGGGCGTAAGGCAACCGCTCGCTGTCGGTGGCCCAGTCGCCGACAAACGGCGCGTCGATATCGGCTTCGGAATACATATCCAGATAATCGCGCGGCGGCGTGATGGGCGGGTGCGGCGCGGCATAGGAACAGTACCAGAAACCCGGTTTGCGCGGATCCCGGCGTTGGATGGTCCGGCACATTTCGCGTGTCGTCCACGCGGTGGGATGACAGGCCTCGGGCAGATGCCAGGGGCGCATGACATATTCGTTGTTACCCATTGCGTGGGTCAACTCCTGTCCGGCGAATCCCTCGTGCTTTAAAAACAATTCGTAATCGTCCAGACCGCCTTCCAGATGGTGCCGGCCTTCTTCGTGAAGGATGACGTCGTCGAATCCGATCCGGTCGCGTTGCGGGTAGACATGTAATTTCCCGACGGCATAAGTCTGGTAACCGTTCTCGCGGAAAACCCGGGGCATCGTGTCGAGGTGCGGCGGCATTTCCTCATGCTGTTTAAAAATGCGGTCGCCATGCGTTTTGGCGCTTGTTCCGGTCATGAGCGCCCGGCGCGCCGGAATGCAGGTGGGGGTCGTGGAATAAGCCTGGGTAAATAAAGTACCGCTGAGCGCCAACCGGTTGAGGGTCGGCGTCAGGATATGCCGGTGGCCCGCGGCTTGCAACAAGCGTCCCGGCCAGTGATCGACACAGATTAACAATACATTGGGTGTGGTCATTCGATTTCTCCTTTCAAGGCTTGTGCGGTTTCAGGACGCCAGATGGCTTTCGTTCGCGCCACTTTTTGCGATCGCGGGGTAACCGTCGCTTGATTCCTGCTCCGATGAGCGCCAGAATCCCGGCCAGTGTGGCCAGATGTCCCATCCGGTCGGCGGCGGTGAATCCGTAAACCAATTCGACGGTATCCGAGGAGGGGATGACCAGCATAAAGGCGGGCGAAATCATGTATACCTCGGACGCCCCGGGACCGCGAACCCGCCAGTTGGGGAAGTAGGAGGTCTTGATCATGTGCGGACGTCCGACCGCCGTGGTCCGGAACCGGATACGATGATCCGTCCATTCCTCGAGGGTGACCGGATCGCTGTCGAAGCTGAAGAGTCCGCGGGATCCGGCTTTTGACAGGGATGCATCGTGGACGAGCGCTTCATAATCAGATTGCGATATGATCTTGCGGGTTCCCGGCGGCGGCGCCGTACGCGGCCTAAGCCACACGAACGGTTGGTCAAGCAGGGCGGGAGTCTGCATCCAGGCGACGGCGGCGGATTGGAAATCCACGGTGTCCACGGCGATCGGTAGGTCGTCGAGAACGCCGATCTTGCCGGAATTGGATGAGGTTGCCGAAAATACGGTCCAGCGATCAACTTGATGATCCGGCTTCCATCCGTCGTCGGCCATCAAGACCTCGTGCAGGGGTTCCCAGGCGGTTATCAAATGGCGTACATTAAAAAGGTCCAGATGGCGCAATCCCAATTGCGGATTAAAATCGGACGGTGGAACGATGGCAGGATACCCGGCGCCGCGTTCGGAAATTTCGCCTTGAACGGTATAGGCGAACAAGGCGCCCAAGGCCGAATTGACCAAACCGCCTTCAAGAATCGGCTTGTCAATTATGTGCGGGACTGCCTCGAAGATGCGTGACGACCCGAATGCCTTGTTGGCGTCGTTAAGATCGTAGGCCAGCCGGCCCGGCGTGCCGTCAAGCGGTTCGATCAGTTCATGAAATTCGGTGGCCAGCGGTTTGGCTTCCAAACCTTCCAGATTCCACTCAGCCCAGGACCGGACCAGGGAACCGGCGTTGTCGACCGCGATGGCCATGTATAGAAAAATCGCCAGAACCGCCAGAAAAGGACACTGGAAACGTTCAATAATAAAACCGCTGCCGATGGCGGCCAGGATCAGGATTCCGAAATAAATGAAAGGCCACAAACGGATGTTGACGAAGACCGGATGCAGGGCGGTCCCGATAACGAACAGCACGGTTGCCGCCGCGGTCATCCAAATCCATGGGCGGATCGCGGCATGGCGTTGATGACAAGCAAAACCGATGGCGACCGCTGCCGGCAAAACGGCCAGATAAGCCTCCCACGGAAGGGTCCGCCACAGGGTGACATCCCAATTGTCGCCGAAGTCGACGCTGTACGCTTGTTTGGCCAGCAGCGGGAACAGCCACCAGGCGCTCAACAGGACGGCGGGGATACCGTCGCAAAACAAGGCCGTGAGCGCTTGCCGCCGGCTGGAACGAGACTGCACAAACGGCATGCAGGCTATCGTTAAGCAGGCGATTATGGATGTGAAGAAATGCGATAATATCAGGGCGGCCAAAAACAATGCGGTATGGATGCGGGGTCTGCCGGTCTCGGCATCGCGCCAGGCGCAGGCCAGGCACAGCGGAAAGAGGGCGAAACTGAGGCTGCTGGCAATCATGCCGGCCAGCGTACTGTATAAATTGACTCCCCACATGACATGGGCATCGGTAAACAAGAACGGAAACATCGCGGCCGTCATTAAGGCCGCGACCGATTTAGGGAACTTCAAAACGCGGGCAGTCAGCCAGACACTGAAAGGCAAAAGCACGATACCCAGGATACTGGTGATTTTAAATGCAAGATTGAACGGCGCCAAGAGGCTGAGCAACGCGATCAGCATGTAGGGCAGCGGAAAGTAAAATTGGAATGCCGGGAAACCAGACCACCAGGCGTGCGACCAAGTCAATAAACGGCCTTCGCCGAACCAGTGTGTTCGTAAATGCGATGCCAGATAATTATGGGCCGGTGTATCCCCGCCGACCGTTAACGTATCCCGCAACAATAAATCCAGCGGTATATGAGCTGTGAGCAATATGATCATGAAAAGACCGATCGTCCAACCGCTGCCGATCCAACCGATCGTTCGCGGTACACGTTTGGCTATCCCCGGCCATTGGCACAGGGCAAATAACAACAGCAACATCGTGGCGATGGCTATCCAGAACATGGGATAGCGTGCCAGATATCCACGATGCGGCGGGATCTCAATTGTTGTCGATCTTACCAGACAACGGGGCCGCGCATCCAGTTCATAAGTGATCACGGCGCTAACAGTTATTCGTCTGCCGGCGCGACCCCTGATGTTGTGAATCGGGAAACGGATGCTGTGCGCCGATTTCGCCGGGATTTCAATTAACTGTTCGGCTGTCGTGGTTTCCAGTTCATGGGGTGTAACCAACCGAATGCGGGCGTTAAGTGGCTCAGCATGTTCTGAAATGGCGACTACCCGTAAGTCGCCGCGATGTTTCAGGCGTTCGGGAGGATAAACCAGGATCCGTAACGGTGCCGGTGCGCTTGCCGCCGGTAGAAGATTAGTGACGGTAGTTGCCAAAATCGAGCTGAAAGGGTAACCGCTGCGGTCGCGAAAGGTTGTCGTTAAAATAAAGGGATATTCACCTTCCGTTAATGGTGAGGGTGTGCGTAGGGGATGGGTGACCTCAAGATTCGTTCCCGGTTCCAAACGAGTATCCGCGTCTTCCCAAACCTGGGGGACACCGGCAAACTCGGCGTGCCAGCGCAGACGATGAACGCTCTCGGTTCCACGATTGGTGAGTTCAATCTTGCATTCCAAGCCGTCCGCCGTACCGGTCACGTTGATTGCAGGCGATAAACGGATTGTGTGCGGTACGTCGTCAGCCCTCACGATCCAGGCAAGTGTGATGAAGATGATTGCGGCAAGCCGTACTTGGCGAAGTGGTGTTATAGTAAATGTATTCATATACAACGGAGTCGCTGTTCTTGATCTTTCACCATTCTATGCGCGAACGTCGCAAATCATGCATTTTATTGTTGGTTGCGGGTAGCCTAATCAATACATCCTGGAATTCGGCGGTACCAAGCATGCCGGGTACCTGACATGAAACAGCTAAACCGACCCGAACTTGTTCCGGCAACGCGATGGTGTGTTCGGCGATAGGCTCCCAGGCGCCATCATCGAATGATGCGGCTTGGAACCGGTCGCCGACGCGTACGATGCGCAGACGGCAAGGTAGTCGTACGGGAGCGTCGGAGATATGCACAATCTGCGGTGGGCGATGGGTGTGTCGTACCTGCAGAAGCAGCCTGCCGTTGTCCTGTATGCTGAAAAATATGTAGGGACCGTAATCGTCACTGCTCTCGCGCACCATCAGTCCGGTCATGGATAGATTTTGCAGGGAATGGAACAAGACCGAAAATTCAAAGTCGCCGGTTGTAGCTGTATGAATGTAGCGGTAGGTATCGCTGCGCGAGCCGGAAACTTGAAGAATCAGTGTGCCGTCGGCGCTCCAGGCCGTGCTGCCGCCGGGCCTGCCACCGATGCCGCCGCTGATCCATTGCGGTTCCAGAATACGCGGGAAAAAGGGCGGATCAAGTCGGATATCATGATCAATTGGTGTTAAGCTTGGCTTGGATGGAAGTCTGGCTGAGGAGTCACCCCGGGGCCCGGAGTCGCGATCGGTTGAATCGACAGCATGGATTGTCGGTCTAAACGCGCGC
>PXCX01000025.1 GCA_003565195.1 PVC group bacterium
TCCACGTTGTTGTGCCCTTTTCATCTGCCTGGCCTTCCACGCCACGCCTTACCAGGCGCGGCTACATTGCCTGTTTCCGCTGCATGACCTTTTCGGATGGGGTCTAGTTGGGAAATCATGCCCGGCAACCAGCAGAGGTATTGAATCACCAGCGCTCGATCGAATAAAACCCGGCGCGCTTCCTTGTCAATACGCATCCAACCGTCCCAAAACCGCGGACTGACGGAATGGCCGTTCTTGCTCGACTTTGTTTCGACTCGTCCTCATGCGGCTCAGCGGGAGCTTCGCCCTCCAGGTTGTTGGTTTGAACGCCTCAAGTAATGCTTGACCTTCTTGTGGAGGGCGAATCGTCTGATGAGCCGCTGAGGACAAAAGGAAACAGAATCGAGGACAATTTGAGTCCGCGGTTTTGGGAACCGTCTGGCTCCGCCTGATTATTTCATGGGCCAGTTTATTTCTTGTCCGGTATGCGGAGCGACAACACCGGACAAGCGGCATGCCGCACGACCTTTTCGGCCACGGAACCGAAAACCAGGCGCCGGACACCCGACCGGCCGTGCGTTGCAATCACGATCATAGCCGTCTCTTCCTGTTCGGCAATTCGTACGATCGATTCCGGCACATCGCCGATCAAGGCAAGAACACGGGTTCGCAGACCGGACGGCTGCCGCTCCGAAAGAAGTTTCTCCAAATCCTTTTGCGTTTTTTCCCGCAGCTCTTCCAGCGGCAACGGCACGGAAAACTTGCTGGCGTCACGCCACTCGGAAGTTTCCGGCGGCGGTTCAATTACATGCACCGCCAGCAGGTCTGCATCAAAACTGGACGCGAAATCAAACGCGGCGTTCAGCGCTTCCATGGAGGGATCGCTAAAATCGGTTGGCCAAATAATCGTTTTCATTTGATAATTCATGATTGATCACTCTCTTTGCTTACCCCACAGTCATCTCAAAGATCGACGGACGTGACGCCTTCCCGGATGGCATACTTGGTCAGTTCCGCCACACTATGTAAATCGAGTTTTTCCATCACATTCGCCCGATGTGTTTCAACGGTTTTGACGCTGACGCCAAAGCGGCCGGCAATTTCCTTGGTGCTGTGACCTTCGGCGATCTGTTGCAGCACTTCGCGTTCGCGGTTGGTCAACGTGACAAACGCCGGATTTTCGCTGATCGTCGACGAAAGCTCGACGTAATCGTCAATAACGCCGCGGGCTATATCCGGACTGAGATATTTCTTTCCCGTCATCACTTCGCGCACAGCTTTCGCCAGATCCTCGTAGGCCCGGTTTTTCAGCACGTACGCCGACGCTCCGGCTGTCAGCATTTCACGAATAAACTGCTTGTTGGCATGACCCGACAATGCGACGACCTTAATCTTGTGATTGTCTTCGATAATCCGTCGCGTCGCCTCAATCCCATTCATATCCGGCATGGCAACGTCCATCACAATGACATGCGGCATTAACCTGGATGATTGCTCGATCGTGTCCAGTCCGTTGCTGGTTTCCGCCACGACGTCTATTCCCACCTCTTTCTGGAACAACGACTTCAACCCTTCACGCATGATCGCGTGGTCGTCCGCCAAAATCAGTCGAATTGTCATTTTATGCCTCGTTTCTCGTTTACGGAGTCCGGCTGCGATCCTTCGATTCTTATAACCATCTGCTGCCATCATTCCGGCGATTACGTTGCCATTACATTTAGCATGAACAACCCAGCAACGCAAGAACAATCCACCGAACAATCACAGCGCGTCCGTCCCCCGCCGGCCTGGGATTACCTCCCACGGTATCGTTCCGCAACCAACTCGGAGGGGATAGCGGGCGCCACATTCCCATCACGGCCACGCTGGCCCGGTGAGTGGAACATGGCGTTGAGAACGGCTTCGTGGGTACATTCCACGACCGCTTCATAAAGCATGTTGGTATATGTTTCCGTGACAAATTCCAAGGTAATCCGGGGCTCGTGTTCCTTGGCTTCGCGCGACGTATGATTGCCGGTACTGAACGCGAAGATGATCTCGCCGCTGGTCGACGCCGCATACGATCCGGCCCGGCCGAGCCCCAGGGCCGCCCGCTTGGAGATCTGGTTTAATTGGCTCGACAACAACGGGGCATCGGTGGCAATGATGACAATGGCGGAACCATACGTCTTGCCCCGGCGGATATCGGCAGGATACAATGGATCGAGTTCCCGCCCGATCACGACGCCCTCAATGGTTAAATCGCGCATTTTCCCGAAATTCGACAAGACCAGAACACCCAGGATATAGCTTCCCGGATCAGCGGACAATACTCTTGAGGCGCTGCCGATGCCACCGGCGAAATCGAAGCTGATCATACCGGTGCCCGCCCCGACAGAACCTTGCGCCACGGCGCCGCCACGAGCGTTCGCAATGGCTTCGACAGCGTGTTCGGCCGTGTTCGGCATCAGGCGCACTTCGTTTAGAAAGGCATCATTCGTTTCGGCGACCAACGGGATAATCACATCTATCTTTCGACCCAGCTCCGGGTGTTGCCGGATCATGTGCTGGATGATGCCGTTATGGACCGTACCGACACTCATGGTATTGGTCAACAGAATCGGAGTTTCCAGCCACCCCCATTCCATGGCCTGGGTCAATCCGGACATTTCACCAATCCCGTTGAGCACAAATCCACCGGCCTGCAAATGATTGTTGAAGAGTCCGATTCCTCCCGGCACAATCGCGGTGATACCGGTACGGATGCAGGTTGTTTTCGAGGAATCGTCCGGGTCCGGTACGTTGTCCTCGACATGCGTCACATGCCCGACATGGATCCCTTCCACATCGGTAATGGCGTTGAATTGGCCGGTGGGATAACGTCCGACCGAGATCCCGTATTCACGACATCCGCCGCGCCGACGCCGGGTGCTGAGAAGATCCGGTACGCGCGGGCGCAAGGGAATGCGATGCCGTCGCGCCGCCGAACGAATGATGCAATCCATCACCTCCTCATACGACAATCCCTTTTCCGCGGCAGCCACAATCAGGGATCCGTCCGACATCAATCGTGCCAGCGGATTGATCTCGATAAAGTACGGTGTCCCGTTCTCGTGAAGGCGGAAATCGATACGACCAAAATCATGGCACGGCAAGGCGCGCCTGACGTTATCGGCACAGTCAAGGACGGCCGCGCGCGTTTCCGGCGTCAGTTCGGGCGGGCAAACGGTTTTGACACCGCCGTCGGATTGCTTTGTTTGATAATCAAAAATGGCATATTCCCCCTCCGTTTCAGCAAACTCGTGCTCAACAATTTCCAACAATTTGCCGGGCCACTCATCCAGGAACGGTACCGTCAGCTCGCGGCCCGGAATAAACTGCTCAACCGATACGCCCTCGGGATACTCGGCAAGCAGTTCCTTGATCCGACGGCGCGCCTCCTCGCGATCCTCAACCACCGATTTCTGCGAGATCCCCTTACTGGTTCCCTCATAGTTGGGCTTGATGAACAGGGGCACCGGCAAGTCCTCCGGCAAATTCGGGGCTTCCGAGGTCAGCAGCATCCCTTTCGGGACGGATATGCCACGAACACCCAACAGCTTTTCCGTAAGACGTTTATCAAGGCCGACATACAAAACGGAAGCGCGGCCGCCGGTATACGGAATCCCCATCAGGTCAAAAATGGCCGGATAATGCGCCTCGCGCGCCACCCCTTGATGCGGTTTGCCTTCGGCAACGTTGAAAATCAGATCCGGCTGAACTTCCAGCAGGTTGTCAACCAGTTCCGTGGATGGCCCGGACGCCTCTACCGCTGTTACCGAATGACCCAGCGACTCAATCGCAGCGGTCAAACGCTCGATTTCCTCCGGACGATACATCTCGCTCTGCTCTTCCGTTTCATCCGTCCGCCTGTTGTATGTCACCGCAATCTTCATGGGTTCCCGCCTTAACCGACCTCTCCATCCACCGTTTCATCCAGCATGATTTCATCTTTGAAGGGACAGGCGGGACATATTACGCTTTGCGTAACTCCCAACGTAAGATGGAGTTTCTGCCGATGACCACAACCAGGACACGTCCAGACGATGCGCGCGGTGATTCCGTTGATCTGTTCGATCGTAATACTCATAACCTTGTCTTTCGCCGAACCCCGTTGATCCTCTCGCAGCTATCCTATCCCTGCAGCGCTGCAAGTGCGATCAGGAAATCCCCCATGCGCCCATTCGTTTTTCCCCAGGCCCAGCCTACAGGTCCAACGCTTTGCCGCGCTTTTCCCGTGCGTTATGGGGACGGACCGACTCGCGCAGCTTAAGTTCGGCCAAGGCTCGGTTCAGCTCGGAAAAATCATCTTCCGGCGCGTACCCGACGAGTTGTTCGGCCGTCGAAATATCCATACTGTTGAACCGGTTGTTGGAGAGTCCATGCAAAACGGCGAACATCAACGTATCATCATCGATACAGCAACAAATCAGTTGATCAAGGTCACGATGGGAAACAAACGCATCGAACACCGCCAGACTTTCAGCGCGTTTAGCCTGTTCACGGGATTGAACGGCCCCGATACGCAGAACTATGCTTGAAAGACCATGCTGTTCCGCCACCATACGAGCCAGGGCTTCGCCGAAACATTTGGAAACACCGTACAGATCGCCGGGATTGACCGGATCTTCCGGGTGAACCTGATATCCCTGTGGATATCCAGACACGGCATGAATCGAGGATGCCAGGATGACACGCCGGCAACCGGCACCCAAAGCCGCCTTGAACACCTGATACGTACCTTCGACATTGTTTTCCCGCAACGACTCCCATTGCGCCTTCGCGGACGGATCAGCGGCCAGATGCACAACGGTATCCATGCCGCAACACGCTTCCCGCATAAAGGAAGGGTCACAAATTTCACCGACCCATGTCTCGCCGTAAACCGTCATCTCCGCACGATCGTCCTCGTCATGAACCAGCAATCTCAATGGATAACGATCGCGCGCATAGGTCGCAAGCGAGCGTCCAATCCTGCCGCCCGCACCGGTAATCAACACCTTGCGAGGGCGGTCCGGCGCAGTGGACTTCGGACGTTCCCGAAAAACAAATGATTTGGTCATACACTGGGTCCCCCCCGTTTTCCCCATTCGCAACGCTCCGCTTGCCACGCAACCATCGGTTTCCCTGCGAACCTTCTCGCAAAACCGGAACAGGGTTTCCGGGAAACGTTGTAACATGACAAAAAACACAGGTCAAGCCGGCAAGTAAATCCCCTGAAGTTTTGCCATAAGCATTTTGCCGAGCCGACGTGTTCGTTTGCGGCGAAGCCGCTTTGGAGTGCGGCGGCAACGAGTCTTCGAGGCGACGCCGCTCTTAAATCCGGGCGACAACGA
>PXCX01000258.1 GCA_003565195.1 PVC group bacterium
CCTACTGTCAGGAATTTTAGCCTGCCACCTATACCCTCGAAAGCGGCGCGGCGCGCATTCAAAGAAGATCAGCCGCTTATGGCAAAACTTCACGGCTATCCTGAAACGAGTTGATGAATTGCCAGGACCTGCTATGATGGGAGGGCGTTGTTGACGGCGGGTCGCGACCATCTCAACGATCTGGTCCAGCGTCTGGATCTTCGGGATCGGGCGGATTGCACTCGCAACTATCGCTCACTGCGAATAACGGTGTGAACAGAAAGGAACAACATGAATCAAACGACATCACTCGGTTTTTTCGGGGCGGCCCGGAATGTGACGGGATCGTCATACCACGTGCGCCACAGAGACCGCAACTGGCTGATCGATTGCGGAATGTACCAGGAACGCAAGTTTCGGGATCGTAACTGGAACGATTTTCCCGTCAAACCCGGGACGATCAATGCGGTGTTGTTGACTCACGCGCACGTGGATCACTGTGGCTTGCTTCCACGATTGGTCAGCCAGGGGTTCAGCGGCCCGATTTACTGTACCGAGGCGACCGCGGAGATCGCACAGATTATCCTGATGGATGCCGCCAAGTTGCAGGAGGAAGATGCGCGGTTCAAGAAAATGCGTCATGAACGCGAGGGCCGCAAGAGTAAATATCCGGAAGTCCCCCTGTATACGGTGGCGGACGCCGAGGCCTGCTGCCGACTGCTGAAACCGGTACCGTTTCATCAAGCGGTTTCGTTAGACGGTGATAATACGGCTGAGTTCATTCCGGTGGGACATATCCTGGGGGCCGCGGCGATCCGTTTGGAGCTGGCCGGGAAATCGCCACGCCGGATCGTGTTTTCCGGTGATGTCGGCCGATCGAATAACCCACTGTTGCCGGCCCCGGCATCGGTTGGGCCGGCGGACATTGTGGTCATGGAATCGACCTACGGGGATCGTAAACACCATCCCGAATCGACCGTGGCCGAAGAGTTGGAGAAAGTGATCCGGCGTACATGGGAAGCCGGCGGCAACCTGGTGATCCCCACCTTCGCCGTGGAACGTGCCCAGGAGCTGATGTACCACATGAATGTGTTGCTGAAGGCCGATCGTATCCCGCACTTGATGGTCTTTGTGGACAGCCCCATGGCGGTGGCGGTAACCGATGTGTTCGCCAAACGGCTTGATCTGTTGCGCCCCAAACCGGCGGCCGATTATCGCGCGGGACATTCCCCCTTCGAGTTTCTGGGGTTGAACCTGGTCCGCACGGTTGACGAATCCAAGGCGATCAACCATATTCGGGGAACGATCGCGGTGATGGCCGGTTCCGGGATGTGTACAGGCGGCCGGATCAAGCATCATCTGGTCAGCAATATCGGTCGTCCCGAGAGCGCCCTTGTGTTCGTCGGCTACCAGGCCGAAGGGACCTTGGGACGACAAATTGTGGATGGCGCCGAAGAAGTTCGGATTCTGGGTCAGCCCCATGCCGTGGAAGCGGCCGTCGAACAGATCCACGGGTTTTCCGCGCATGCCGATGCCGATGAACTGCTGACCTGGCTCGACAGCGTCGAGGGAGCGCCGCGACGTATTTTCGTGACGCATGGCGAAAAAAACGCGGCCGGCGCGATGGTCGAGCGCGTGCAAGCGCACGTCGGCGACTCGGTCGAAGTCTCGGCGCCCGATTATAGTGATGAAATTGTGCTCGATTAATCCAATTGGAATTCATCAGCCATGACGACCCGGGTTGACCCATCAGCCGGCGAATTGCCGGCGACCACATCAGGTGGCGGCTATCGTTTCGGCGCCTTCAAAGGCGTGTTTACGCCCAGTATTCTGACCATTCTCGGCGTGGTCATGTATCTACGGCTGGGCTGGGTGCTTGGCCAGGTGGGCTTAGCACGGACGCTGTTGATTGTGGTGATGAGCTGTTCGATCACCTTCCTGACCGGCTTGTCGCTGGCGGCGTTGGCCACCAACATGCGGGTCCGGTTGGGGGGCGCGTATTTCATCATCTCGCGCTCCTTGGGTATTGAGGCCGGGGCGGCTATCGGGGTTCCCCTGTTCCTCGCGCAGGCGGTCGGCATTGCGTTTTACCTGATCGGGTTTGCCGAGTCGGTCAACGTTCTTTTCCCGGTCATCGATCCGCGGATCCTGGCCCTGGTTACCCTGGTGGTCATGAGCCTGCTGGCGGCCCGCTCGGCGGATCTGGCCCTGCGCGCCCAGTTCCTGGTCATGGCGTTGATCGCGGCCTCCCTGGCCTCCTTTTTCCTGGGACTCGGGAGTCTGGCGCCGGTATCGACGACGCCCGGAACATCCCTGGCTTCGCCGGCGGGACTTTCCTTCTGGGTCGTGTTTGCCGTGTTTTTCCCGGCGGTAACCGGGATCGAGGCCGGTTTGTCGATGTCCGGCGATCTGAAGAATCCAGCGCGAGCCTTGCCGTTGGGAACCCTGGCGGCGGTCATTGCCGGCTTAATGGTGTACCTGGCGATTCCTATCGTCTTTCACCTGTCCGGTATCGAGCGGTCGGTGTTGATCGACGATTCGATGGCCATGCAACGCGTAGCGCGTTGGCCGGCGTTGATTGCGGCCGGCTTGTGGGCTGCGGCGCTTTCCAGTGCCCTGGGGGCCATGCTAGGCGCGCCGCGGACCTTGCAGGCGTTGGCGCGTGACCGGGTGGTGTTCCGGTTCCTGGGACGGGGATACGGGAAAGGCGGCGATCCGCGCTTGGCTTCCGGTGTGGCGTTCGCCATTGCGATTGTGACGATATGGATGGGGGATCTCAATCGGATTGCGCCGGTCCTGTCGATGTTTTTCCTGACCTCCTACGGATTACTGAATTTGTCCGCCGGTTTGGAGACCTTGATCTCGCCGGCATCCTGGCGGCCGCGTCTCCGTTTGCGGGCCGTCTATCCGTTATGCGGTTTCTTCGGGTGTGTGGTCGTGATGTTGATGATCAATGCCGGCGCGACGTTGATTGCCTGGACGGTGGCCGGCATCATTTTCTACCTCATGAAGCGTCGTAGCATCAAGGCGCGCTGGGGGGATTTGCGGCGGGGACTGATCTTGACGGTTATGCGGCGCTCGCTGTATACGCTGGCCCGGTTGCCGCCCGAAGCACGTACCTGGCAGCCGAATGTGCTGGTCCTCAGCGGATTGCCGTCCCGGCGATGGCATTTGGTCGAAATGGCCAACGCGTTATGTAAGGGACGCGGTTTGATGACGGTTGCATTCGTCGTGCCGCGGGAAGGGTATACCCCGGACCGGCAGGTTACGATTCGAACGGCCATCGCCAATCATTTGCGGCGCGATCACATTGAAGCGTTGGTCTGTGTCTATCCGCACGAGGATCCTGCCGCCGGCGCTTTGAATCTGGTGAATACCTATGGGTTGGGTCCGCTGGTGCCCAACATCCTGGTGCTCGGGCATGTAAAATCCGCGTCGGCCGGGCAAGCGGCCCGATTCGGCAATCTCCTGCGTTCCGCGTATACCGCCCGCAAGAACGTGATTATCGTGAGAGAGAGTGGTGACGCGGCGACTGATACGGGAATGTCATTCGAGGCGCTGGACGGTCTTGCCGCATCCAATGGCTCGCTCAAGGCCGACGGTCGGACGGGTCGCCGGATTGACGTCTGGTGGGGGATGAAGTCGCCGAATCGGGATTTAATGCTGGCGTTGACCATTTTGATGCAGCGCAGTGAAGCTTGGGCGGACGCCAAGGTCCGGCTCATGATCGTGGTGGAAGCTGGCGGCGCCCGTCAGGGCACCGAGGATTCCATCAGACAGTTCCTGTGGTCGGAACGTATCCATGCCGAACCGCATGTGCTGGTTCGGAACGGTGAAACCGTGTTCGATATGATTGCGGCGACCTCGTCCGATGCCGACCTGGTACTGATGGGATTGCGTCCGCCGGCCGGGGATGAATCCGATGCCGATTACGGTTGCTATTGCAGTCGGATTGCCTCGCAAACCGGTGACTTTCCCTTGTTGGCGTTGGTCCTGGCGGGGGAAGCCATTCCGTTTGCCCAACTCTTTGCCAGCGCCGATGCCGGGAGGGAGTCCTGATGATGCCGACCTTTACCTATGGCGTGAATATTTGCGGGAACGTGCCTGTCCTTGAAGTTCGAAAGTCCGACAGACGGATTTTCTGAAGAAACGGAGCCACCATGGGAACCGGCATCGTACTGCCGGAACAATATTGTTGCATTGTTGCGCAACAATGCGGTATAATCGGCGGCATGAATACGGAACAACTGAAAGCGCGGGCGCGGGTGATGAAAGCGTTGGCTAGTCCGGTGCGCCTGAAAATCGTGGACGAGTTGAGCCGGGGCGAACGCTGCATCTGCGAATTGCAACCCCTGTTCCCGATGAATAAGTCTACGCTCTCGCGGCATGTAACAGAGCTGAAAAACGTCGGCATCGTGGGTGAACGGCGCGAGGGCGCCAGGATTTACCTGAGGTTGCTGACCCCGTGCGTCCTGAGCATGTTCGATTGCGCGATGAGGGTGATTCGCGCGGAAGCGAAGCGTCGGACAAGCGCGGCCTCCTAAAAAACAAACTGACTTAACCACTGTCATCCCATGGAATAAAGGAATGATGGAAGATTGGAATAACGATAGAAGGCCAAACCCGTTATTTAGCAGCCGGAAAACATGAAACGCAAAATTGGCGCATCACCGGAATCTTAAAACGTACGCATCATATTTGCGCTATTTACCAAAATTCCATAATCCCAGTATTCCAACATTCCGCATCCCTATGGGATGCTACTGTGACTGAACCATGACTGATGGAAATCGCAAGGAACTTAAGATCCTCGGATGGCTGCTCGGCCTGTTTGCCGTGTTTTACTATTTACCGATTGAAAGCGCACGGTTTCAGGGCGCGCTGATCGAAGCGTTCAAACTGGCCAGATGGTACGCGCGGGAGCATGTGCTGCTTTGCCTGGTGCCGGCCTTTTTCATCGCCGGAGCCATTGGCGTGTTCGTGAGCCGGAATGCGATCATGAAGTATTTCGGTCCGAAAGCCAGGAAATGGCTTGCCTATTCCGTGGCCTCGGTGTCCGGCACGATTCTGGCCGTCTGTTCCTGCACCGTGCTACCGCTGTTCGGGAGTATTTACCTGCGCGGGGCGGGATTGGGGCCGGCGATTGCGTTTTTGTATTCGGGACCGGCGATCAACGTGCTGGCGATCGTGCTCACCGCGCGCGTGCTGGGTTGGCAACTGGGTTTGGCCCGCGCGGTCGGCGCCGTGGTGTTCAGCATCGTGATCGGACTGCTGATGCATTTGATCTTTCTGAAAGAGGAGCGCGCCAAGGCGGCTCAGGCTCAGGAGTTGCGCCTCGGTGATGACGGGCAA
>PXCX01000049.1 GCA_003565195.1 PVC group bacterium
GAAAATGCCCTGATTGCAACTTCCCAAGGCTAAATCCGCGCCTGAACTCTGAACACCGAACTCTGAACACCCCATCCGAAACCCTTTTCGGACAGGCTCTATCTAAATGCTTAGCCTATCTGCCGGGGAAGTCACAAATTGTTTCAATCATCTACTCAAACAATGTCCGAAGTAGAGACTAATGCTGCATTCCGGGAATGCTGGGCGCGCCTTCCCACGGCTGGCGCACATTCCAGGGGAGGTCCGAATCGTCGTCCGCCGTAGTCGCACATCCTCCCGCAACCAACAGCAGGAGCAAGCCTGCTATCGCCAGATAAAGGATGTGACCCCGGCGTTTAAAAAAGGAATCCGCCCTCAGGTATTGCCGGGCCAGACACTCGGCGGTGCGTCGAAATACATCCATTCCAAAGCCTGCAGGGTAATCAGCGTGGCGAAAAAAATTACGGTCAGTAACACGACAATGAGCATAAACTTAGAAGAAGACATAATCGCCCTCCTCGATCGGCATTTGCAACCAGTCATTCATAATATCGGCAACCGCCAGTCTCCGATCAGCACCCTTGACATCCGAAACCCGTACTTTGCCGACCAGTTTGTCGTCACGTTGAACGAAAAGGGTCAAATCACGCCGTACCGAATGGTCGTCACGTGCCATCGTTAAAATCACAAAATTCCAATCGCGGTTAACCAGCAGCACCTGCCCTTTATGACCCCGCATAACATCCCCGGGTTCCGCGACGCGGTCAAATTCATCATCATCAACCGTCGGTCGCTCGGCAATTTGTGCCAGCAAATCCTCAACCCTTGCCGCTTCCGCTTCGTAGCGCTGCTGCCAATCCGCGACTTCATCGTTCAGCTCGGCAATCCGTTCGCGTTGTTCCGAGAGATTTCCTTCCAAACGTTCCACGTTGCGCTCCAATTCGGCGATCTGTGCTTCACGTTCAGCAACTTTATTGAGCGCCTCGTTTTTTGCGGCTTCCGTCTCCTCAAGTTTCTCGATGGTTTGCGCCAATTGTTGCTGGGTATCCTCAAGCTCGCGCCTAGTGGCAGCCAATTCTTCGTTCCTTTGCTGCAAAGCCGCGCGCGTATCGTTGTAATAGGCGTACTGCGAAGCCGCCCGTCCGCGCAACTGGCGCAACACTTCGTCCATGGTGCCCGGACCGCCCACGATAATGTTACCTTCGTCGTCGACCCCGTAATAGGTCTTCAATTGATCCCGGTCGATCTCCATCTTCGGCAAATCGCGATCGGTCAACTCTTCCGGTGTTTCCCGTTCTATGGATCCGGCAACGGCCACCAACGTATCTTCGGTCGCTTGCAACCGCCCCTTAAGCTCCTGGCGCTGATTAAAGAGCATCCAGCCCATCACCAGAGCCGATATACTCAGTATCAAAAGCAATATTATCGAAATGCGCAACACATTATTCATGGCGGCTCCTTCCTGCATAATTCATGTCGTTGACCCTGATCGAAAAACATTCTTAGTGCCTTTCTGCAGGATACTATGCCTCAAGTACAATCTTTTTGTCAATCATAAAACAGCATTGTTTCAAGATGTCGTTCCGGGATTATTCTGCGGTGGCGGCCGGCGACCGATCCGGTCGAGAACCTGCAGCATATCATTCCAGGTATCAAACCGGGCATTCAGATTACGCAACAAATACGAGGGATGATAAGTCGGCATCACCGGAATGCCGCGATAGGTGTGCCAAACACCACGCGCACGTGAAATAGGGGTTTCGATCTGCAACAGTCCCTGCAAGGCGGTGCCCCCCAGAGTCACCAAAACCGCAGGAGACAACGTCGCGATCTGGCGTTCCAAAAACGGGCGGCAGGTTTGCTGTTCCGTGGACGTCGGTTTGCGATTGCCCGGCGGCCGACACTTGAGAATATTGGCAATAAAAACTTCTTCGCGCGAAAGTCCCAATCTCTGAATCATACGTGTCAACAAGGCGCCGGAACGTCCCACAAAAGGTAATCCCTGGCGATCCTCTTCTTCGCCGGGGGCTTCGCCGATAAACATCAATTGCGGACGCTGAGGTCCATGCCCGGGAACCGTACGGGTGCGGGTGCGCGCTAAATCGCAAGCAATACAACCGGCGATATCTCTCGCAATCTGATCGACCGACACCACTTCGGCTTTCTCGCTGGAAGCCATGGCCGGCAACGAAATTTTTGGCGCAGGGTTGGCCGGCGTCCTGGACGGTTTCCGCGGCTGCGGCGACGCCGACCAGTCTTGCAAACGCTGCCGGGTCTTATCCGCGACCAGAATCCGGATGCGACCTTCCTCGCGTTCGTACTCCAGATAAGCCCGGAAATCATGCCATAAGGCTTGCAACCTATCAAAATCGTTTTGAGCGTGCACCATCATTGCAAAATCATCAAGCTGTATCTCGCGGACCGCGCCTGGGACCGCGGCTCTGCTCTCAAACCTCGGGTCGGGGCGTTGCCGTCTCAGGCGATGACGGCTCGGGCAGGTCGGGTTTTTTGTGAAGCCAAGGCCCGAACAGAACGTATCCGACGCCCATCAAGACCATCAACGATGAAGAAACCAGGGCCATCCCTTCGGCTGTATCGTTGGGCATAAATTGAAAAACGCTGTTCAAAAGCGGGACAAACAACAACAGAACCAGTATCACGGACGGAACGAAAAAAATCATCCGTTTACTCGGTTTAGGATAGCGAACGCTGGACACCTGCAACACAATCAAAATCATCACGCCAACAATAAACAAGGTGGCGACACTGCCCTGGCTCAGCGAAAACCATTCCGCGCGCAATGTATGACTGAAATATACGAGGACGGCCACCCATCCGGCGCTGACGGTTATCGGCAGTCCTCGATATCCCATCTGACCGCGATGTGGATCATGTACCTTGAAACGCGCCAGACGGACCACGCCGGAAAGAACGACGGCCGTTGTCATCAAGACCCGCCAAATAGGCGTCGCCTGAAGCGACACCACATAAATCAATAATGCCGGTGCAATCCCAAAGGCCGTCATGTCAACATAGGTATCCAGCTCGGCCCCCAGTTCGCTTGCACCCTTGAGGCGTCGCGCGACATTGCCATCCAACCCGTCCAAAATCATGGCCAGCATGATCAACTGGGCTGCCCAACGATGATGTTGGAATGCATCCGGAATGCCCATACCTTCGAGCGTCACCAGAATCGCAAAAAAACCGCAACTCATTGCCACCAACGTGATCGTATTCGGAATCAGTTGCCGCCAAGTCATTTTCATGAGTTCACAAACTTTCCGAACGTGGCAAAATTCGTGCAACAATCGTTTCACCAGCACGTACCCGGGCGTCTTCCTCGATAACGACCTCCACCCGGTCCGCCGGGAAGTACATATCAAGCCGGGAACCGAACTTCATCATGCCAATCCGTTCGCCGCGCTCGAGTAGCTGGTCCTCCTCCAGCCAGTAAACCACACGGCGCGCCACCGGCCCCACGATCTGTTTGACCAGATATTGCATCTGGGGAGCTTCGACCAGAATGGTGCTGTGCTGGTTATGTTCGGAAGATTCTTCGCGAAAAGTGAAATAACGTTTGCCGGGAACATAATCAAGATGAACGACCCGACCATCCAATGGCGCACGGTTGACATGCACATCCAACAGGCTGAGAAACGTGCTGATCCTGACCGTCTCGCCCTCAAAATACTCAGGCAACATCATCGTGCGAATGGCCACAATCCGTCCATCCGCAGCCGCAACGATAGCATCCTCGTCGGTCGGCGGGATCCGTGTCGGGTCACGGAAAAAATTGAGCATGAACCCGCAGGAAACCACGGCCACCAGCAGGCCCGCAATCATCGACCTCCTAAAAGACACCCGCAGGGTGCGAAAAACGGAGGCCACCAACGCGGCAAACACCAAACACAACATGATATAAGGCCATACTTCGGGACGAATTGCCATGCTAACTCCTTTTGAAACGTGTCCTGTTCGACACCGTATAATGAAGGGTTGCGTCCGATTTGTCAACTCGCAACTACCGTAAGCCGGTCGCTCATAACCCGACCACGCGCAGCAGAAGGTTCAAACCCCCGCCCAACAATAAAGCAACAACCACCATAAGCAAGGTTGCCTTAAACAGATCTTTGATGCCAAGTTCCTTGAAGAGCACAACGAAGGTGGCAACACACGGGAAATACACCACAAGCACCACGCTGGCGACGATCAACTGGCGAACATTCAAACCCAAAGGCGCCAGCATGCCGACGGCGACATCCTTGCGCAGAAACCCGACAACCAGGGCGCCAATCGCCTCCTGCGGCAAGCCAAAAAGCGTGGTCACAACCGGCGCAAAGACATGACCGATAAACTGGATGACGCCCAAAGCATAAAGGAAATTGACTATCAACACCCCGAGCAGGACATACGGCAAAGCTTCTTTGATAAAACCGCGCATGCGCATGTAAACTTTCTTGAAAAGTCCCTTCCAATACGGCAAGCGGTAGGGCGGCATGTCAACCAGGATCTCGGGCGTTTCCCCCTTGATGAACCGCTTCATAAGAACGCCCAGCACAATCCAAAGCACAAACAACGTGCCGAAAACCCCGCCAAAACCAACCACCCCGGCTGGACCAAGCAATCCCGCCACCATCGCCAATTGTGCCATACAGGGGACGCAAATCGATAAGAGGGTCATTGCAATAAAACGTTCCTTGCGCGTTTCCAGGATCCGACCCGCCATTGCACCGGGTACATTGCAACCCAACCCGAGCATCATCGGAACAATCGAAAGCCCGTGCAATCCCAACCGATGCATGATAGTATCGACCAAAACCCCCAGACGCGGCAGGTAGCCAACATCCTCAAGGACACTCAAAACGAAGTAAAAACAAAAAACAAAAGGCAAAACTACCGCTATCGGAATGAATAATCCGGTCGTCAACAACCCGAACGATAATTCGAAATCAATTTCGCCCTCGATCAATTCGCCGATCAACACGCTGTGCATGAATCCTGTGCCGCCCAAAAACGCGGAAATCCACTCCGTAACAGGCAGCCAAATGAATTCAAATAGCTCCTCCAGCACTTCTTCATGCAGCCAATCGCCGACATATGCAACAAAAGCAAAACTTAAAAAAAGAAACAACACGCCGATAAACGGACCGATCACCGGATGCACGGTCGCATGACTGAGAGCCTGGCCGACAGAGGGATGCCGGTGCCGAATTTTCTGGACTTGCTCTACAATGTCGCCAATAACCGACCACAAATCTTCATCGTCGAAACGAACACTTCCGGGACGGGCTTGTTCAATTTTACCGGCAAGCGTTTTAATTCCTTCGCCGCTAAGCGCACACGTCGTCGCAACCGGCACCCCCAACCGCTGCTCAAGCGCCGCGACATCGATATCCATCCCGTGCTCCAGGGCCTCATCCCACATGTTGAGAACTACCAGCATCGGTTTGCCCGTCTGTAAAAGCTGCAAGGTCAATTTCAGGTTGCGTTCCAAATTCGTGGCGTCAACCACATTAACGATCAGATCGCCCTCGGCAACCATCTTAACCGCCACCTCCTCGGCCTTGTTGGTCGGATCCAAGGTGTTGGCGCCGGGAACATCGATCAATTCCAACGTTTTCCCCGGCAACTTCAGCTTCCCACGAGTGAATTCCATAGTCGTGCCGGAATAATTGGCCGCCACCACATGGGTTCCCGTCAAACGTGAAAACAAGGCGCTCTTGCCCACATTCGGATTGCCCATCAACAAAACCCGCATACCTAAACTCCTTCTCGTATCATGCTTCAACAATGCAATGGCACAACCCTGATCTTGGAAGCCGTTCCACGGCCAAGCGCTGTCTGACGCCCATCAATCGCAACAATCACCGGTCCCCCCAGAAGTTGACGACTAATTCGGGTTACCTGTTTGCCTGAACGAATTCCCAGCGCTTCCAGACGCATTCCGAGCATGCAGCCCCCTTCAATGGCTGCCACCTCGGCCTTTTCCCCATTCTTCATGTCCAACACTGTCTTTTCCACGTGTCCCTCCGAATGAACGATCCCAGCTGTCTTGTCTTAATACGGCTAGCCGAACATTATACGGCATGCCGCATTAAAGATGCAAGCTTTTGTTTGGTGGATGCCGGAAAAAGATTGAATAATTGTCGCGGGATGATATTATGAATCGTATCCAAACACAGTCAAACCTGTCGTTGACGCATAAGTTGGACCCCTGGCAGACAGGTGGCGAAGCACACCTTAATCAAAAGGAACGGTGATGAAAAAAACATTGCGTTTACTTGACCGCCATTTTGGCCTAACCGCATCGGGCACAACCACGCGTACCGAGGCAACCGCTGGGTTGACCACATTCTTGACAATGGCCTACATTATTTTTGTCCAGCCGGCGATTCTGTCGGGCGTCATGTTCGGCATGGAAACCGGCATGGATTTTCAGGCTTTGGTCACGGCTACCTGCGTGGCCTCTGCCTTTGCAACCCTGCTGATGGGCTTGTTGTCGCGCTATCCGATTGCGCAGGCGCCGGGCATGGGTTTAAATTTTTTCTTCGTTTTCTCGGCCATTCCAGCGGCTGCGGCGGCCGGTTTTGCGGTTCCCTGGCAAACCGCCCTGGGCGTTGTGTTTCTCTCCGGCATCCTGTTTTTGGGAGTCACCTTACTGGGCTTGCGGGAAACGTTGCTGAATGCGGTCAGCCCCAGCATGAAAAACGGGATTGCTGTTGGAATCGGTATCTTCATAACATTTATCGGTTTACAAAACGCCGGTTTAATCCTGGCCGACGAGGGGACGGCCGTAAGCTTGAACCCCGGGTTCGGTTCACCGGATTTACTGGTGTTTTTCTTTGGACTCTTGCTGACGGCCACCTTGATTACGCGGCGGATGCGCGGCGCCATTTTAATCGGCATCGGTGGTGCGACCCTGCTGGCGCTTATTTTCAAAATCGGTTATGGTCTCTTGCCTGAACATCTGGCATCCACACCGCTGCTTGCCGAATCGGATCTGGTTCAGCGTTTTACGCTGGCATCGCGACCGCTAGCCGCACCGGCCTCAGTTGCACCGGTGTTTTTTAAGATGGACATCGCAGGCGCCCTGTCTATGAGTATGCTGCCTTTTATTTTGATTTTTCTTTTCATGGATGTATTCGACACCATGGGCACGCTGATCGGGGTGGCCGAACAGGCAGGATTCATGCAGGACAACCGGTTGCCGCGCGCGAATCGCGCGTTTCTGGCTGATGCCACCGGCACGATCTTCGGTACGCTGATGGGTACAAGTACGGTAACCAGCTATATTGAAAGCGCGGCCGGGGTGTCGGAAGGCGGTCGTACCGGGCTCACCAGCGTCTTTGTGGCTTTGTTTTTTCTGTTGGCCTTGTTTTTCGGCCCGCTGATCGGAATGATTGGCGGCTATGCCCCGATCACCGCACCGGCGCTCGTAATCGTTGGTTTTATGATGTTTCGCAACATTCTCAACCTGCACTGGGAGGATCCCAGCGAAAGCATCCCTTCGCTGTTGATCGTCGTGGGTATTCCGTTAAGTTATTCGATTTCCGACGGGATCATGCTCGGATTTATCGCCTATCCTTTGATCAAGCTGTTCGCAGGTAAATGGCACGAGGTACGGCCGGCCATGATGGTGACGGCTGCCCTACTGCTGGTTTACGTGCTCGTATTCCGCTAAAATATATTATGCAAAAAAACTCTATAGATTATATCAGCACGCGCGGCAACACACCGCCGCGAACGTTTAGCGAAGCGGTTTTAACCGGTTTGGCGCCCGACGGCGGTTTGCTGCTACCGGAAACCGTGCCGGACGTATCCTCCGACTTATCCCGCTGGCGCAATCTGGCATACGGCGACCTGGCGACCGCCATTTTGCAACGGTTTACCGATCTTCCGGTGGCAGAACTGGAGGAGTTGACCACGGCTTCGTTGCAGCCTTTCGATCATGCCGAGATTACGCCACTGCAATCGTTCGGCAAACTCCATATTTTGGAGCTGTTCCATGGTCCAACCCTGGCGTTCAAGGATCTTGCCTTACAGTTTTTGGGCAACCTGTTTGCGTATCTGTTGGATGGCAAACAGGCATTGAATTTGCTGGCGGCAACCAGTGGCGACACCGGCAGCGCCGCCATTGCGGGCGTCCACGGCAAGCCGGGAATCCGGATTTTCGTTCTCTACCCCGCCGGACGCATCAGCGCGCTTCAGGAACGCCAAATGACAACCGTGCCGGACCACAACGTGGCGGCCGTGGCTATCGACGGGTCATTCGACGATTGCCAGGCGATCGTCAAAAAACTGTTCGGGGATGCCGAATTCAAGCAACGCTACGCGCTCGGCGCGGTCAACTCGATTAACTGGGCGCGTGTTCTGGCACAGATCGTCTATTATTTCTACGGCGCTTTCCGGGTCATGGAACGTACCGGCGCCGATCGCGTACGGTTTGCAGTGCCTACCGGTAATTTCGGCGATATTTTTGCCGGCTACATGGCCCGGCGAATGGGATTACCCATTTCGCGATTGATTCTGGCAACCAATTCCAATGACATTCTGGCCCGCTTTTTTGAGTCCGGCGATTACCGTTTGCGCAAGGTACAGGCAACCTTGAGTCCCTCGATGGATATCCAGGTGGCCTCCAACTTCGAACGCTACCTTTACTACCGCGCCGGAGGCTGCAGCGCAACCGTCCGGCAATGGATGCAAACCTTTCGCGATCATGGACAATTACATCTCGACTCGATCGACGGCCGGCATATCGATCCGCTTTTCAAGGCTGTATCCGCCGACGATCCATCTATTCTGAGAACGATTGCGGATATCCATCAGAGCACCGGGTATGTGCTTGACCCGCACAGTGCTGCCGGCGTACATGCGGCAAACCGGGAAGGACTCGACGGCGATCCGGTCGTATGCATTGCAACAGCGCATGCGGCCAAGTTCCCGGACGCAGTCCGCCGGGCGATCGGGCGCCCTGCCGTTCATGAAAAACTCGAACGCCTGAAAACTTTGCCGACACGCGAACATCGATTGCCGAACGATGCGGACGCAGTTCGCGACTTCATCGTGCGGCATGTTGAATAGCGGCAGGTTACGGCCATAATTCCAGCGCAACCGCATCAGCAAGCTCAAGACCGCGTTCCGTGAGACCGATCCGGTTTCCGCTCCACCAGATCATGTCCTGCTGTTGAAGTTCACGCAAGGCCGGCCGGGGCCATTGATGCGGACCCGCCGGCAACCCCTCATCACCTTGCAGAAAATCGAGCGTGACGCCTTCAATCTGACGCAAACCGAACACCAAACGTTCCGCCGCACAAACCTGAGGGGACAACTTTTCGTCTTCGTGCGGCGCATCATCCTGCCGTTGCAGCCCATCCAGATATGCCTGCAAATCCGGCACGTTTTGGCGCCGCCACGCGCCCAAGCGCGATACCGCGCTTGCCCCCAAACCCAGATAATCGCGACCACGCCAACAATCCAGATGATGCCGGCAACGCCATCCGGCAAGCGCGTAATTCGATATTTCGTAACGCCAATAACCCGCAGCCTGCAAGCAATCACGGGTCAGGCGCAGCATCCGCAATTGCCCGGAATCGTCCAGCGTCGCCAACGGTCGCTGCCCCATCACAACCGGGAGTCGGCGGCCTTCATCAAGTGTCAATGCATAAACGGATAAGTGGGTCGGCTGAATTTCGACGGCCTGACGCAACACCTTATGCCAACGCCGTTCGCCAACCCCGGGGACACAGGCGATCAAGTCCATGTTCCAGTTACTTATTTGTGCCGAACGTATCGCCTCCAGCGCTCGCCATACCTCGGACACCTGATGCCGCCGGCCAAGGCTGCGCAGGATATCGTCATCCAACGATTGCGCACCCAGACTGATGCGATTGACACCCGCCGCCTTCAATACCGCCGCTTTTTCGCGATCCAACGAACCGGGATTACATTCCACCGACCATTCCGTATCGTGTGCGGGACGAAATGCGTCGCGAATCATGTCGCCGATACGTTCCAACTGCCGGACGGACAACACCGAGGGCGTACCACCCCCAATGTAAATGGACGACAGGCGGAACGCGGCTGGCAGCCGGGCGCGGCGATGCCGGATTTCACGGGTTAAGGCCTCGATATACGCGTCAATAAGTTCACTATCAACAGCCGGTACGGAATAAAACGCGCAATAGGGACATTTACTGTCGCAAAACGGTAAATGCAGATAAACGCCCAGCGTGTTCACGAAATCAAACGCACATCGACGCATGCCGTTCTGCGAGCGCCGCATAGACGCTGTCCGGCACCGAAAAACCGCCGAATCCGCTCCCCATATGCAATTTCGGATTGAGGCTCCCATGAAAATCGGTGCCCCCGGTTGGCACGAGGTCGAACCGTTCCGTAAGCGCCAGATAATGTTCGGTTTGAGAAACTTGATGCTCAGGATAATACACTTCGATGCCCTGCAACCCGCACGCTACCAGCTCAGCCACGAAGCGTTCAAGCGCCGGCGGTCTCATATCCAGGGTAAACGGATGCGACAGCACCGGAATCCCGCCCGCGGCAAGGACCAGCGACATGGCCTCATCGGCTTTCAAGCGATAGCGATCGCAATACGCGGGACGTCCCTTGCCAAGAAAACGGTCGAACGCCGCGCGCGTATCTTTCACATAACCGGCAGCCACCATCGCCTTGGCAATGTGCGGCCGGCCAACCACGTCATCTCCGCAAAATTGGTGTACCGCCTCCTGGGTGATCGGCATATCCAACGCACGCAAGCGTTCAAGAATCCGATCGTTCCGGTCTTCCCTGCCCGCACGCAGCCGGGACAACGCATCCGCTAGATCGCGATGCGCCGGATCAACATAATATCCCAATAAATGAAGGGTTCCCGGCGAATGATCAACACTGATTTCAACACCGCCGACTGCCGCAAGCCGGCCGGCGGCTGCCTCCAGAAATTCAGGAATGCCGCCAACCGTATCATGATCATTCAGGGAAATCGCCGTCAGCGACAGCGCAGCAGCATGATCAACAAGTTCTGTGGGTGACAACGAGCCGTCCGAACAGGTGGAATGAAGATGCAGGTCAATCATGGGATGGTGGAGGATATGGGAGTCGAACCCACGACCTCTTGAATGCCATTCAAGCGCTCTGCCAAACTGAGCTAATCCCCCAAGCAACCGTTCTTATGCCGGCAACCGGCCACGCATGGCCCCGCCCGGCAGGCGAAAAATCGCCGGATGAAAAGGAGTCACTATACCCGCGCACAGTATCTCTGTCAAGTCTTGAATTGATTTTTTCGTTGTGTCAGGTTTATACGCTGCGCTTTCAGGCCGCGACGGCTACGCCACGGGAATCGCTGTTTCTATGTATCGATGGCTCGCATCCATGTTTCGACCGCCGCCACAAACTGCTCGATCTCGTGACGGCTGTGGGCAGAACTGATGAATGACGTTTCAAACTGGGATGGCGGAAGATAATACCCGCTTTCGAGCATCCCATTAAAAAAAGCGGCATGGGATTGCGTATCGCATGCTTTGGCGTCGGCCAATTGCTGCACCGGATCGCGCCTGAAAAAAATCGTGAAAGCTCCGCCCTGCTGTGCAACATGCAACGGCCGTTGCGCGTCCCCGGCAAGACGGTTGATCTCAGTGGCCAATCGACTTCCGAGCGCCGCCAGCGAAGGATAGGGGTTCTCCTTTATCAGTAGTTCGATCGTTTTCATTCCCGCCGCGATCGCGACCGGGTTGCCGCTGAGCGTACCAGCCTGATAAACCCGGCCGCAGGGCGCCAGACACTGCATCACGTCACGACGGCCGCCCAGCGCGGCCAAAGGCAAGCCGCCACCGATAATCTTACCCAGACAAATCAGGTCGGGCGTGACGCCCGCCAGCGCGCCATAGGTCGTCGGCGCAAACCGAAAGCCGGTAATCACTTCGTCGAAAACCAGGAGCGCGCCGCAACGGTCAGCCTCCCTGCGCAAGTGTTCCAGAAAACCGGCCTGCGGCATCACTAACCCCATGTTGCCGGCCACCGGTTCAACAATGATCGCGGCGACGTCACGACCATGGCGACGGATGATTTCGCTAACCGCCGCTTTATCGTTATATGCCGGCAGGAAAACATCGCCCTCATGAATATAGACGCCGGCCGAGGAAGAAATGCCGCCGGTTAACAGTCCGCTGCCGGCGCCGGCCAGCAGGCTGTCAGAATGGCCATGATAGGCGCCTTCAAATTTTATGATCCGGCGCCGACCGGTAAATCCGCGCGCCAGCCGCAACCCGGTCATCACCGCCTCGGTCCCCGAACTGACCAAACGCACCTGCTCCAAGCCTGGAATACTATTACAAAGCAGCTCGGCAAAATCAATTTCGCGCGCCGTATTGATGCCGAAAGTGGTGCCATCGCGCGCGGCGGCGGTCATCGCCTCGACGACTTCCGCGCGTGCATGCCCCAGAATTAAAGGTCCCCATGACCCGCAAAAATCGACCAGTTCACGGTCTTCAACCGTCAAAATCCGCGATCCGTACCCGCGTCGCACGAAAACAGGATTGCCGCCCACGGCTTGAAATGCGCGTACCGGACTGTTTACGCCACCCGGCATTACCGCTTGCGCGCGCTTGAATAAATCCAGTGAGTTAATATGTCCCCTCATCCTATGATTTCCCGATATTGATTAGCCCAGTAGGAGATGATCATGTCCGCGCCGGCACGCTGGATCGCCGTGATACTCTCGCGCACCATCCGGCCCAAATCCCCGCTCCCGCGTTCGGCGGCGGCAATCAACATCGCATATTCGCCGCTGACATTGTAAGCAGCCAGCGGCAAATCCGTTTTCTGACGTAATCGCTGAATTATATCCAGGTAAAACAACGCCGGTTTAACCATTAAAATATCGGCGCCTTCGGCTTCATCCAAAAGCGATTCGCGCAACGCGGAACGTAAATCGTGATACGAAGCCTGATAGCCGTGCCGATCGCCATGCGACGGGGCGGACTGTTCCGCCTCACGAAACGGATCATAGAAGCATGACGCAAATTTTGTCGAATAACTCATCAACAGGGTTTGCTGCCGGCCGGCCGCATCCAAAGCCGCACGCACCGCCTGAACCTGGCCATCCATCATCGCGCTGGGTGCGACCACGTCAGCTCCGGCGTGGGCATGCGTTACCGCCGTCTTTTGCAAAAGGGCCAGCGTCGCATCGTTGTCAACCTGACCGTCGGCAGCCAGCAGGCCGCAATGTCCGTGATCGGTATAGGCACACAGACAAACATCCGTGAACACGATCAGCTCAGGGAACGCACGTTTTAGCGCCGTAACCGTTCGCGGTATCACCTCCTCCGGATGAAAGGCACCGCTACCCTGCGCATCCTTACTGGAACGATCCGGCACCCCAAACAACAAAACACCACCCAAACCATCGGTCACCAGCGGATCGAGTTTTTTAATCAGGATATCAGCGCTCATGCGCGACTGTCCCGGCATAGCTGACAGGGGTTCATCCACGCCGTGGCCAGAAATAACGAAAACCGGCCAGACAAATTTTTCAATTCCCGGTTGCGGACATCCGAACATTTTCCGCAACCGCTCGGTCTTGCGTAACCGTCTCAATCGTGTTTGTGGGTAATCTAGGGTCACGTCTTCACATTTCACCAATCAGAATAACCGGTTGAGTATCGACACCGTCAGTTCGACAAGAACCCGACCGCCTTCCGGACCGATATTGCCTTGCGTCCGATAGGCCCCGTGCGAACCGTAGGCGCCGCCTGCGGCAGCCCGTTCGGTAGCCAGATAGCTTCCGGAACCGGCAAGTTGCACGATAAAGGTTTGCACGGCCTCGCTACGCTCTTGAATCCGGACCCCGAGATCCAGATAGAGTTCAAAGGGGTTGGTCGCCAAAGCCATGTCGCCCAGTCGCAACACATACACCTCGATCGGCAAACCAGACTGATCGTCATCGACCGGTTCGCGCACGGGCAATTCGACGAATTCCATGCTTTGAACGAACACCGGATCCCAATCAATATGTTCCCGCATGGCTGGCAGAACACCGGTTACCGCATCGGCAATGCGAGCGGCAATCCGTGCCCTGCGTCCCTGACCGGTCAACCGCTCCATTCGCGCTTCAGCCCGCCGGTGAATCATCACCCGTTCTGATTGATCCCCGGCGGCCGCACACTGTGCCAGAATATACAGATCTTCACCCAGTCGCCGACGGAGCTCTTCACGCGTTTCGTGCCAGAAATCGGCGCTCAGCTTTAAACTGTGTCCATCATGCTGTGACGGTGACGCCAAGTTGACCATCACGCCGGTGAGGTTGGCGTCGCGGTCCCAGGTGTAGAGGAGATTGACCGAATGATCTTCCCAGCCTTCAACATGACTGAAGCTAGGTTGCGCCGTACGACCATACATTCTGCTGCTACCGTTGTCATATGCCATGATCCGGTTATGGCCCACCACCGCGTGACTTAACCCGAAACTGATGCCGCCCGGCTTGCGCGCATGCCACGCCCGTACGGCGGCATCGGCAATGCCTTCGACGGCGAAGGCAACGTATTCCTGAGGCTGCATGACGGTATCCAGCTTGTCCGCCCATCGTGTTTTCTGGTCATCACGCAATCGCTCCTCCAACCCTTTTCGGTCGCGGATTTCCGGTCCCGCATGGGTGTGGGTTGCATTCAGAATAACCAACGGACGCTGATCTTCGGGTAACGCCTGGTCGACAATTTCGCGGACGCGCGCCCGGAAATCGCCGCCGCGAATTTCGTCCGGGATACTGATCAGGTCGCAACTGACCAAGATGACGCCGTCGCCGCTACGCGACTCCAAGGCTAACGCGGTCGCGGTAATCGGATCCATCACGCCTTCGGATAAGCGCGCGTAACGTTGCCCGGTGATAAACACGGGCCGGTCCGGCGTGATATCCGCGGAAGCCCAACCGATCCGAATTCCCTCGATGTCCCCAGCCTGCATCGGTGCAGCCGCGGATTGCGTGTTCACCGTCAGAAAGACGACACCCAGCAGAAAGACAAAAAACCTATGCTTCTTCATCGCAATACCCCCAAAGCGATCAAGGGGACAGACAAATTATTCTTTCCCTCCAAAACGTGACAATTAAGAATCGGCCTCCATTATTATCATGATAATTTTGGAAATCAAGTCGTTTTTGTAGCGTTCGCTAACTCACGCAGTCGGAATTTGATGATTGCGTTTGGAAAGCTATTCTGGCATCGCGTAGACGGGCGTTTAGAAACACCGGACGGGCGAAACCCCGTCGTCAGAACGGTTTGGATTATTGACGTTTATGTTGCGCCACGGCAGGGAACCTTCTTGCACTTTCAGGCGTCTAAAGGTATCATGCATCCATCACAAGCATTTAGAAAGGTCACCATGAAAACACGATTGCATCGAATCTCCTGGACGTTGTTGGCAAGTCTGTTGCTCGTCGTGATCGCCCTGGTTGCCATCCATGCCGGCCCCGCCGAACCGGTGACACGCGAAACCGCGTGGCGCCATGTGGAGCGAGCCACGCGCGAAGGGTTGCCGCGCACCGCGATGGAACACCTCGAAACCATCATCGAAAGCGCCCTCGCCGAGGGTGATTACCCTGAAGCGATTCGCGCCATCGGACATAAGGTGGCGTTGGAAGGAACGATTCAAGGCAATAAACCCGAAGAGAAAATCGTGAGCTTCGAAGCCCAACTGGCTGACGCACCCGAAGAAATGCGTCCCATGATGCATGCGGTTCTGGCCCACTGGTACTGGCATTATTTCCAGCATAACCGCTGGCGATTCATGCGGCGTACGGCCACCGACGAAGCGCCGGGCGACGATATCACCACTTGGGCTCTGCCGCGGATTTTCGCCGCGATCGACAAGCAGTTTTCCCAAGCGCTGGAGGCGAAGGACAGGCTCAGAGAAACCCCGGTCGGGAACTACGACGCCTTGCTTGAGACGGGCGCGATGCCCGATCGCTATCGACCCACGCTGTACGATTTTATCGCCGCCGAGGCGTTGCGCTTCTACAGTAGCGGCGAACAGACCGCGGCCAAACCCCAGGACGCCTTCGTGCTGTCGGCCGACAGCGCCGTCTTTGCCCCGTTGAGCGAATTCATCCGTTGGAAAGAGGAAGCTACCGATACCGATTCGCCCCTTTATAAAGCCGTGCGGCTATACCAGGAACTGCTTTCTTTCCACCACGAACATGAAAACTCTGACGCCCTGATCGATCACGATCTGGACCGGCTGCGTTTCGGCTTCAACCACGCCGCGGGCGAGGAGAAAAACGCGCGCTACAAAGCGGCGTTGCGCCGCTTCATCGAGCGCTGGAACGAACACGAGATCTCGGCCCGCGCCCGCCACGATCTGGCATCGGTTCTGAAGGAAGAGGGCGAGCTGGTGGCGGCCCGCGACGTCGCGCTGCAGGCAATCGCGCAATTTCCCGATTCGCCCGGCGGCAAACTTTGCTACAATCTCGTACAAGCCATCGAGCAACCCAACGTAACCCTGCACTGCGAACGCGTCTGGAACGACCCCCGGCAAACGATCGAAATCCGGTACAAAAATCTCACGGAAGTCTATTTCCGGCTCGTACCCCGGGATTGGGAAGACTTGCTGAAGCAACAACCTGACCAGCATCCGGAACAGATTCCTCGAACTTCGGCTCGCCGGCGCCATATCCTGCAGGCTGAACCCGCCTACGAATGGTCGGAGGATCTGCCCGAGACCGCAGATTATCATCAGCGCACGGAACGGGTCAGCGTGCCGGCCGATATCGCGCCCGGTTTCTATTGGATCGTTGCCGCGCACGAACCCGGATTTGAAGACGGTGACAGCGTGATCTCGATGACGCCCGTATGGGTCAGTGACCTGGCACTGATTTGGCGTTCTGAAAGGGGCGGAACGGAATTTAAGGGACTCGTGCTCGATGCCCGTTGCGGAACTCCGTTAGCCGGCATTCCGGTCAGAGCCTGGGCGCTGGCGCTACCCTGGCGGGAACTCGAACTCCAGGCGTATGATCCGGTTCACACCGATGCCGACGGGTTGTTTCGCATAAAAAACCAGGAGGGACGACGCTCGCACGTCGTACTTGCGGGCGACGCCGGCCGGCAACTGGCGGCCGCCAATCGACATACCATCCGGCCGGCGCGTGGGCGCGACCCAAGCTTTGAGCGTACGGTCTTTTTTACCGACCGCGCCATTTACCGGCCCGGTCAGACCATCCATTTCAAGGGGATATGTATCGCGGTAGATCAGAACGAGGATAACTACGAGGTTATCCCCAACCGGACGGTAACGGTGACTTTCCGGGACGTCAACAACAAGGAAATCGCAACCCAAAAGGTACGCGCCAACGATTACGGGTCGTTCAACGGCAGTTTCAGCGCGCCGCGCGACCGGTTGACGGGCCGGATGACCCTGCGCACCGAATCTCCGCGGGGAAGCACCCAAATCAACATAGAAGAATACAAACGCCCGACCTTCCAGGTCGCGCTCGCCGCGCCTGCCGACGCGCCCCGTCTCAACGATACCGTCCGCCTGACCGGCACGGCGACCGACTATACCGGCGCGGCGACCGACGGCGCCCAGGTGCGCTGGCGCGTCGTGCGCCAGACCCGCTATCCGCGCTGGTGGATTTGGCGCCGCTGGTGGCTGCCGCCGTCGCCTCGCGACGAACAGGAAATCGCGCACGGTACGGCGCGCACCGAAGTGGACGGAACCTTCGATATCGAATTCACCGCCCTTCCCGATCCGGCGGCGGACGCGGAAGGCGATCCGACCTTTGAATTCACCGTGCATGCCGACGTGACCGATGCAGCCGGCGAAACCCGGTCGGCCCAGCGTCGTGTCAATGTCGGATTCACCGCGCTTAACGCGCATCTTACGGCGCCCGACTGGCTCGTTGACGATGAACCGTTCGAAATCGCCATTCGAACCACGTCACTCGACGGCGAAGGACAACCGGCGGACGGCACGCTCACCATCTACCGACTTAAACAACCGGAAACGGTTCACCGCGTGCCGCTTGATCAGCGGCCGCGTTATTTCGATCCGTTTCAATCCGGCCGGATACACCGGGAACCCGAACCGGACCTCTCGGATCCGAATGTCTGGCCGATGGATGAAGCGGTTGCGAAACATGACCTGTCAACCACGTTCGGGGGGCATGCCGCGCACCTCGTGACACTCCCGGCGGGCGCCTACCGCGCCGTGCTAGAGACGCAGGACCGCTTCGGCAAACCCGTGCGGGCCGAGCTTCCGTTGCAAGTTCTCGATCCGGATGCCGACCGACTCGGATTGAGGATTCCGCATCGCTTCGACGCGCCGTCTTGGACGCTCGAACCCGGAGACGAATTTAAAGCGCTTTGGGGCAGCGGCTACGAGACCGCCCGCGCGTTCGTCGAGATCGAACATCGCGGCCGCATCCTGCAACGCTACTGGACCGATCCGGAACAGACGCAAGTGGCAATCACCCAGGAAGTGACCGAGGACATGCGCGGTGGTTTCCACGTGCATGTCACCATGGTGCGCGAGAATCGCGCCTATCTCGAAACCCGGCACGTCGAGGTACCGTGGAGCAACAAGAATCTGGAACTTTCCTGGGAACGGTTCACCTCGAAACTGGAACCCGGTCAGAAAGAAACATGGACGGCGATCGTCAGCGGACCGGACGCGGAAAAGGCCGTGGCCGAAATGGTGGCCGTCTTATACGACAAATCGCTCGACGCCTTCCAGCCGCACAACTGGCCGAGCGGATTCGGCGTTTTCCGGCGGGACCCGACCCACCTGCGATCACGCTTTGAGAATTCGATGCGGATGCTTCGCCATGTCCAGGGCCGATGGCCGATTGACCGCAAAATCGTCAGAATCACCTACCGCTCGTTCCCCCTCGAGATCGTCGCCAACCTGTGGGGATACCAATTCGCTCCCCGGGAACGTCCAAGGCTCATGGCGGCCCGATCCGGAGATCCGTTCGTTGCGGCGGATACTGCCGGCGAGGTAATATTGGAGAAGCGGGCGGAGGCACCGGGGGAACCATTTGGAGCGGAAGAGGCGGATGCGGCAGCGCCCGAGACGCTGCCTGACGTCGGGCTCGATCAGGTGACCGCGCGCAAAATTCTCGATGAAACCGCCTTCTTTTTCCCGCCCCTGGTCTCCGGCGAGGGTGGAAAAGTGCGTATCGAGTTCACCATGCCCGAGGCGTTGACGGAATGGAAGTTCCTCGGATTCGCCCACGACCGGGAACTGCGCGCCGGCCTCCTGACCGATCGCATGGTCACCGCCAAAGATCTAATGATCCAGCCCAACCCTCCCCGGTTTCTGCGCGAAGGCGATGTGCTGGAGTTCACCGTACGCGTGACCAACCAGTCCGCCGCACGGCAGGAAGGCGTGGTACGGCTCGAATTTTCCGACGCGCGCACGCTCGAGAATGTCGACGCGGCCATGGCCAATGCGGAGAACGAGAAAAGATTCGACGTCCCGGCCAAGGAGTCGCGTACCTATTCGTGGCGGATCGAGGTGCCTGACAACCCCGGCATTCTCATCTACCGGGCCGTCGGCTCGACCGGCCGGCTTTCCGACGGCGAAGAGGGCTACCTGCCGGTGCTGTCGCGGCGCATCATGGTCACCGAATCCCTGCCGTTGCCGATCCGTGGACCGGAAACCCGGCATTTCTCCTTCGACAAGCTCCTGCGCTCCGGAGCATCGGATACGCTCGAAAGCAAGACGCTAACCTTGCAAATGGTATCGCATCCCGCCTGGTACGCGGTCATGGCGTTACCCTACCTGATGGAATACCCGCACCAGAGCGCGGACCGCGTTTTCCACCGGCTGTATGCGAACGAGCTGGCCCGGCATATCGCCAACGCGGATCCGAAAATCCGGCGCGTGTTCGACCAGTGGAAAGGCACCGACGCGCTGGACAGTCCGCTGGAAAAGAACGAGGATTTGAAAGCGGTGGCCCTCGAAGAAACGCCCTGGGTGCGTCAGGCCGAAAGCGAAAGTCAGGCCCGACGCAATGTCGGCATCCTGTTCGACCACAACCGGCTCAACGACGAGCGCGCACGGGCCCTGCACCGGCTTACCGAGATGCAGCTTGCCGACGGTTCGTGGCCCTGGTTCCCGGGCGGGCGTCCCAACACCTATATCACGCTATGCATCATGAACGGGTTCGGCAGGCTGCGTCATTTGGGGGTCGACGTTGATGTTGCCCCGGCCGTCCGGGCGCTGGATCACCTCGATACCTGGATGCAAAACAGTTACGAAAGAATTCTCCAGTGGTCGAACCCGGAAGAATACGTTCCGAGTTCCATGATCGCGCTGTACCTCTACAGCCGCACGTTCTTTGCCGAAGACCGGCCGATCGCCGACGATCATCGGGCGGCGTTCGATTTCTTTGTCGCACGGGCAAAAGCGCATTGGCTGAAAGTTCCGTACCGCCAATCGCAGGCGCATCTGGCGCTGGCGTTGCACCGGCTCGGAGCAAGGGAAGACGCGCAGGCCATCATGCGCTCGATCAAGGAACGCTCGGTCGTGGACGTGGAACTCGGCAGGTTCTGGCGTGAACTCGAGTTTTCCTGGTGGTGGTTCCGGGCGCCGATCGAGACCCAGGCGCTGATGATCGAAGCCTTCGACGAAATCATGAACGATGTCGAGGCCGTCGAGGAGTGCCGGGTCTGGCTCCTGAAGCAGAAACAGACGCAGGACTGGAAGACAACCCGTGCCACGGCCGATGCGGTCTACGCGCTGCTACTGCGCGGCTATGACAAACTCGCTTCCGATGAACTGGTCGAGGTGACGCTCGCCGGCAGAAAGATCGAACCCAAAGACGTGGAAGCCGGCACGGGGTTCTACGAGAAACGCTTCGTCGGCCCGGAGATCGTGCCGGAACTGGGCGACGTGACCGTGACCAAGGTCGATGAGGGCGTCGCCTGGGGCGGGCTGCACTGGCAGTATCTCGAGGACATCGCCAATATCACACCGCATGCCGAGACACCCCTGACGCTCGAAAAGACGTTATACACCAAACAGCATACCGAGCGCGGTCCGGTGCTGAAGGAAATCACCGGCCCGGTCGAGGTCGGTGACGAACTGGTCTCGCGGATCGTGCTGCGTACCGACCGTGACATGGAATATGTCCATTTGAAAGACAGCC
>PXCX01000261.1 GCA_003565195.1 PVC group bacterium
ATGGGCTGTTTTGCGAGCCGCAGAGCGCCATTCATTGTAGCGGCGCGTGGGTCGATGAGCTTCCCGCTCCCGGATACGATCCCGAACGACCGCGCGCGAAGGATATCTGGATGTTCGGTTTGGCGCAGATGCTTGCCACCGTCTCGCCGCCAATGTTCAGGGAGTTTGAGGTCGATTACACCCGCCGGATATGCGAACGCTTCGGCCTGGTCTATTACGGCTGCTGCGATCCGCTTGACGATAAGATGGACCAGGTGCGCATGATTCCCAACGTCCGCAAGATATCGATGAGTCCATGGGCGAAAGAGGAGCGCGGCGCAGAGTTGATCGGGGGCGATTTCGTCTTTTCGCGCAAGCCCAATCCGGCGTTCCTGGCCTGGGACGACTTCCGTGCCGACAAAGTGCGTAATGACCTGCAGAAGACAAAAGAGGTGTGCGCGCGATATGGCTGTCCGCTGGAGCTGATCCTAAAGGATATCAGTACCGTGCGCTACCAGCCCGAACGCCTCTTCGAATGGTCCCGGATTGCCATGTATGTAGCGGAAGGGTAAATCATTAGATTTTTGAGCTTGACTTTAAGGAGCTAAAAATCGAATGCTGTGCTATCCAAATTGCTGGGGAATAATACCACCGCTGGTATCGTCCGGCATACGCAACCATCGCGCGGCATACAGCGCGTCGTCGGCATCAAACACCCTGCCGTCCGGAAGCTGATATTGATTGGGAGATTGGGGCATCCAACCCGACTTGAAATCCGGGAGTCGTTCGCGGTCGCGTGCCAGATTCGCGCGCGCTGCTTCCCACGAGAAGTCACGGTACAGCAGATTCCGCAAGTTCCGGCAGCGTTCCGCATGATCCGTTTCGCCGACAAGGTTTTCGGTTTGTCCCGGGTCGTTGAACAGGTCGAACAGCAAGGCGGCGCCTTGTTCAACCTCCACATAGGCAAAACGTTCATCGCGTACCATCCGCCAAGCCTGGTGCGGAGCATCCAGTCGCAATGGATTCTTTACCATATCCACCAACACGCCATACGCAAAATACTCGCTCGGAACGATGCTTCGCGGCGATTGAGCGCCCGCGGGATGCTGCAGTACGCCGCTGAAATCGATGCCGTCCAAACCTTCGGGCAGCGGCAGGCCGGCCAATGCACAGGTGGTGGGGAACAAATCCATCAGCGAGATGGGGGTCTTCACGGCATGTTGTCCTTCACGTATTCCGGGACCGTGGATCAACAACGGTACGCGCACGGCCGGTTCAAAATAAACGGCCTTGCCCCAAAGCCCTTGATCGCCCAGCATTTCGCCATGATCGGAAGTATAGATGACGATGGTGTTTTCCAGCAGTCCGTCGGCTTCGAGCCCCTTCAGCAAATCGCCGATGCAATCGTCGACAAAGTCCACGCACGCGTAATAGCCTTCGCGGCCACGTTGCGTCGTCTCCCCGTTCTCCTGCGTTCGTTCCCGACGCCGGCGGGCGTAGGGTTCCAGATGCTCGGGATCCCCGGGCGTGCGGGGAGGAGGAATCTTGTCACGGTAGCGTCGCAGGTAGCGGCCCGGCACCGTGAACGGTGGGTGCGGGCGATTGTAGGAGGCGCAGACAAACCATGGCCGGGCGGGTTCGGCATCGTGATGCTCCCTGATCAACGCCAGCGTTTCGCGCGTGACCACGACATCCTGCATCAGGCTTTCGGGCACTTCGCTAACCCCGCCGCTGCCGGCCCCCGCGTAGCCCGGATACATGCTCAGGGGATCCGGCTGGTGACCCAGTCCATGTCGTAAGTCGCCGTAGGGCCGGTGCTGGAACCCGTTCATTTGATTGTGTCCGCCGAAATGCATTTTTCCGACCAGGGCGGTTTTATAGCCATATCCGGCAAAATGACCCGGCCAGGTGACGTGTTCGGGGAACAGAACCCAATGATTGTTCCATCCGCTGCAGCGGTGCGCCTCTTTTCCCGTCAACAGACACATCCGTGACGGGGTGCAGAGTGGCGATGCACACAGGGCCGTATCGAATCGCACCGACCGATCCGCCAGGGCATCAAGTTGCGGTGTATGCACATTCGGGTCGCCGGCATAGCCGGCGACATCGTACCGGTGCTGATCGGTCAGAACCAGTAAAACATTCGGTCGGTTGCTTGATCTTTGATTTGCCATTGGGTAACAGTTCAGGTAGCCTCCCCAAAGCGGGCAGCTACCCGAATGAAATGGCTTGCGCCATAACTCATTCGTCAAGGTCATAATCTACCCACCCCCCTCCCGAAAAGTCAAGGGCGAAAAACATTTTTTGAAAAACATCATTTCGGGCTGGACTCGAATCAAACTAGGTCTGATCGTCCTCAACCCGGGGTTGACCCTGCTCGCCAATGGTGGTATTTTGAACGTCGTGATGATAGGGAATCAAGCTTGTTTGCATGGAATGGGAGTACCGCGTGATGAATAGAAAGACGTTATGGGCTTTGGTGTTGCTGTTATTAGTGACTTTGGTGTTGATTTTGAATGCCAGCGGTACTATCCGATTGGATTTCAGAATGTTCACCCTCGCGGCTTCCAAAGCAGTGATCCTGTTGGTTTTTACCGTATTAGGGATGATAATCGGGCTTTTGCTGCGCTGAACAGATTAGCTACATGACGATTTGACGGAAGGAATCGACCTTGAAAAACCTGAAATGCAGAAATCATTGGATGGGGTTGATCGGGTACGTACTCTATGCTTCAATTGGATGGGTTCCGTTGACAGAAACGGAAGCCATGGAAGCCATGGAAGCCAGGACGGCGCGTTGGCATGCGTCCGGTGCTTCCGCGCATGTATGGCGGGGGATTACCCGTCATGACAATGTAACCATGGGGACCGGGATAGAGTTGGGCGCTTATGGTTTTCGTACCCATGCATGGGGTTTTATTCGCGGCGACGAATTGGATAAAATCGCTGATCAAGGGGTGATCGCCGATACGGAATTGGCCTTTATGTATCGGTTCCCGTTACGTTCGCTTACGCTCGATTTGGGGTATAGTGAGTACATGTACAATGTCGGTCCCGAGAACACGCGGGAGTTGTTTGCCAACATGGTCATACCGTTCAACCGGTATTTGGATTTGCTGGCATTACTGGCATACGATATCGGTGTTCATGACGATTATTACGTTCGATCCGGTATCAGGGTGCATGCTGAAATCGCCCGGCCACTGACACTGTTTACCGAAGCCACCATGGCCGCTGCAGGTAAAGGCTTCTCGATCGGGCCCAAAGGGGGTGCCCATGACTATGGAATCAGGGCGGGCCTGTCTCATGAAATTAATCCGCGCTTGCGTTGGGGGATGGATATGCAATGGACCGGAAGTCTTGATAAGGATGTATTGCCGAAACAAAAAGTTATCAGCTTTCTGACTATCCGGCTCGCTGTCGATATTTAAATTGTTAGCCGCTTGTTGCAGGTGCAAACCATTGAAACATCAATCTGATAACCGTTGGGTTCAGCTTGAACCACGCGAATTACCGTTGTCACGAACGGTGGATGTAGCGGTTGCCGGCGGGACGGTTGCCGCGGTCGCGGCGGCATTGGGTGCGGCGGAAGGCGGTGCACAGGTATTGCTGGTTGCGCCGCGCCTGTACGTGGGCGAGGACCTATGCGGGACGCTGCAACTTTGGCGCGACGAGTTGCCCCCGCCGGATCATCCGTTGTTGCAAGAAGTTTTCAAAGGTTGTCCGGCTACGACACCATTGCGCGTTAAACATCATTTGATCGAACGACTGGTTACGGCGGGCGTCGAGATTCTGCTGGGTTGTCTGCCGGTGGGTTTGCTCGAGGATTCCCGCGGCAAACCGGCTGGGTTGGTTCTGGCTAATCGTGCAGGGCGGCAGGCGGTCAGTGCCAAGGTTTTGATCGACGGCGGAACGCAGGGTTTATTATACCGTTTGGCGACCGTATCCGGAACGGCGTTTAAGACCGGCAGGGTAACAAGCAGCAACGTTCGAACACGGGCGCTTCGGGTGGTTGTGGGCGGTGTGTCCGCTTGCGGACCGGCGGCGATCATGCCGGCACGCATTTGATGCTTGCCAAACTGCGGGGTATGCTGGGTGATCCTGCCGCGGTCGATGAACTTATCGCGGCGCTTGATACAACCGAGTTCGACCCGCGTATTTTACAGGGCAGTATGGCCGAATTTGCCCATCTACCGACACCGGTGGACGCCTTGATTCTGTCTTTGGGTTTTGCCGGCGATCGACGCGCCGTGGAACCGATTTTGAGAAAACTGGCGCAGCTCCGCCCCGATACCCCGTTGTCGCATCATCGGGCGGTGGCTGTGGCGTTGGAACGGTTGGCCGATGCGCGGGCGGCCGCACCGCTTGCTGCCAAATTAGGTGAACCCGGTATGTCGGGACATGCCATGACCGCAATCGAATCGCTCTATAATCAACCGGTCGCAAAGCGGCGGCGTGAAGGTGCCTTGCGGGAAATTGTTCTGGCGCGTGCCCTTATACATTGCGGCGATTTTAAAGGCCTTGGCACGCGAATCATGGCCGAGTACCGTCGCGATCTACGCGGTCTGTTCGCGCAACATGCCGACCGGGTTCTTGGCGGACGCTGATAAAAAACGTACCGCTTACCTGCGTTCGATACGTATCCGCAGCCTCGTAAGCGTTGGGTCGGTTACCCGCCAGTGTTTGCTGATCCGGTATCCCGGCAGCCAGACTACGGTTTCAGCCTGGACCAGTAACGGAATGTGCGCACGTATAGGTGCCCGAATTTTGGCGTCTGTTAAAATATCTTGAATTTTACGGGATCCGCCGCTGCCGGTGGGGTGCAACCGGTCGCCCGGTTTTCGAAAACGTATTGTCAGAGGTAACTCAGAGGAATCAGGCATTCGGATCGTGCATTGCGCCGGCAAATCGCCTGGTGTTTGGCCGTCTTGCCGGCAAAAGGGCCCGGTCTCGTGGGTGACCGTGACGCGCAGTCCCAGATCGTCGAGATCGACGAATTCGTTGTCCAGGATGGGGAGAGTCCATGCACGGTTTTGAATCCTGAACGATGGCGTCGTCGAGAGCACGCATGCCAGCCGTTCGTTATCGATTTGAACGGTGATTGCACCCGCCAGAACCATTCGCTTGGGATGGCCGTTGACCAGCATACAGTCCAGTTTTTCGATGGTGGGCTGATCAATGCGCGGCGGCGGGATTCGCAGGCGATGTAACCAGTTTACAATGATCCGGTGGCGTAAGGCGGCGGGATGGGGCGCCAGACTGCGGCGGTCGAGCGCCGGATGGTTGGACGACTGTGGGTCGCCGGCGTTCGCATCCAGGGGGCCGATCATG
>PXCX01000331.1 GCA_003565195.1 PVC group bacterium
ATGGATCGCCGAGCCCCAGCCGCAGTGATTGACAGCGATGTCAAGCAACAGATAGCCTTGCCGCCGGTGTACGCCGTCCACCAGTTCCTGAAACTGTTGGATCGGGGTCGCGGCACGATCAAATTGGGCCAACGCCGGTTCGACGGCGCAAAAATCGGTAGTGGCATAGGGGCTGCCGTAAAGTCCCATCCGGCCATAAACCGCGGGGACCGGAAAAATCGGCATCAGCAGGAGATGCCGACATCCAAGTTTATCGAAAATGAAATCAAGTTGCCCGATCAGGTCGCGGAACGTTCCCGAGGGTCCCAGCACCGTGGCTTGAGCGGCATCGACAACATGACGGTAATCGCGTTTCCGGGTGGCACGCGAAGGCCGGCGTTTGCCGAACTGGCGAACGAAGGCATTATATATACCGTTGGCGCCGACAAGATGCGACGGGGAAACACTGATCGATACATTGTCGCCATCCGGCCATTGGGGATCGGCATCCGGTCCAGACTGATAGAAGGCTTTTGCCTCAAAATGGCCGATCTCGGAAACGGGTATTCGGACTTCGAACTCGTCCGAACCTATCGGTATCATGGGCCAATCGTGCCAGTCTCTTGCCAGCCGTGCCCGATCCATCTCCACTGTGTCAATGATTTCGCCACGTGCCGTTTTCGCCGCTCCGAGATTGGTACGCAACCAAGCCATGCCTCCGGTCAGGCTGGGCACCCGCAATCTGAATTCGAGCGTATCGCCGCGGCAATGCACGAGCCGGGTTCCGGGAGCCGGTGTTTGTTCGACAACTTTATGATGCACGTTCGTTCTCTAAAAGCAGACAATTTATTGTTCAATTACCGAGCATAAGGTCCGATCCGCACTATCCTCAACGTGCTCGCGATTTGCTCTGCCACATATCGAGACTCGGACCAAGCCGGGCTTTCAAGGGGTTCGATAATTCGGATAGTTTTTGGATCCATTGCGTATCCGCGGGCGGTGGCGAGGTGGCGGCCGCAGCGTTTTGCTCGACTTGTTGTGGGTTGCGCCCCCCTACCAGTACTGAGGTCACGGCAGATTGCGCCAACAACCACTGCAAGGCCAGTTCCAACGGTTTACGGTCCAAAGCATCAGCCAAGCGTACTAATTCATCGATGACATTCTGGGTCTCCGTTTCAGCACCTGAATCCGAATGCCGGGCTTGGGGCCAATGACACGAAAAATGTCGTGTTCGCGCTCGATCGGGAGGAACATCATCCAGCCGCCGGAATTTTCCGGTCAGTAATCCCTGCATCAGGGGTGAATAACACAGTAGCGAAATATTTTCATTCGCGCAATAAGGTTGTAGTCCATATTCAACGGCACGAAACAACAGGTTATAGGCAACTTGATCGGAAACCGGAATGAATCCGATCGAGGCCAGTTCGCTTAAACCTTTTACATCGAAATTCGATACAGCAGCAGCACGGATTTTACCTTCGTCGCGTAACGCTGCCAGCGCGGCCCATGTTTCCTCAATCGGTACGGATGGGTTGGGCCAGTGCAGTTGATAGACATCTATGTAATCGGTGCGCAAGCGACGCAAACTATTTTCGCACGCCGCCCGCAAGTCGGTCGCGGTAAAATGCGAGGGCGACACCTTGGTCGCCAGGACGATGCGATCACGGACGCCGCCCAGGGCGCGCCCGATAAGTTGTTCCGAATATCCCTTGCCGTACCCTTCAGCGGTATCGAACAGTGTAATCCCCGAGTCATACGCGGCTTGCAATGCCGCCAGTGAATCACTTTCATCTTGCGGCCCCCAGTTAAAACCGCCGACAATGGCCCAACAGCCCATTCCCACCACGGATACGTAAATATCGGTATTTCCCAGTCTTCTCGTTTCCATTGTAGCCTCCTTGCGAACAGCTGTTTCTGATTCATCGAAACGTCGTGATCAAGCCCTTACCACGATCGACGGGTCAAAATCCGCAGGCGGTTCGTACCCCAGCAGGGTCAAACACGTGGCGGCCAGCGAACTGATGCCCATCCGTTCGGACCCGGTGGCGAGACGCCAGGCGGCGGGATCGGCGGGCGCATAAATCATGGCCGGCACCGGATTAAGCGAATGACTGGTTCTGGCCTTGACACGACCGGTTTCCGGATCGATCTTGGGTTGGTCTTGCTTGTCTCGTTCCACCATATCGTCGGCATTCCCGTGGTCTGCCGAGACCAAAAGGATACCGCCCCGGCGCCGGACGGCCTCGATTACGCGGCCGAGACACAAGTCAACACAGCTTACCGCGATTTCGGCAGCTTGATAGATCCCGGTATGTCCCACCATATCGCCGTTAGGATAATTTAAACGGATAAACGGGTATTTATTCTCGTCAATGGCCGCCGTTATTTTGTCGGTTATTTCGGCGGCTTTCATCCATGGACGCTGCTCGTAAGGTACCCGGTCAGAAGGTATTTCAAGATATGTTTCAAGTTTTTCGTCGAATTTACCCGACCGGTTACCGTTGAAAAAGTAGGTTACGTGGCCGAACTTCTGAGTTTCGCTGACGGCGAGCTGCGGGACACCGGTTCGGGCAAGGTATTCGCCCAATGTCCGCTCAATGGTCGGTGGGGCCACCAGAAAACGCGAAGGAATTTTGAGATCACCGTCATATTGCATCATTCCGGCAAAACAAACATCCGGTTTGCAGCCGCGATCAAATCCGTCAAAATCGTCATCCTCGAATGCGCGCGATATTTCAATGGCCCTATCACCGCGGAAGTTAAAGAATATCACGCTGTCGCCGTCACGAATTGGGCCCAGCGGTTTGTTGTCGCGATCGATGACAAATGCCTTCAAATCCTGATCCAAAACACCCGGTATCTCGCGACGCAACGTTTCGATCGCCTCGGTTGCCGACCCGAAATGACGGCCTTCGGCCTTGACATGCGTTAACCATCCTCGCTTTACCATGTCCCAATCGGCATGATAACGATCCATGGTGATATGCATCCGGCCGCCGCCCGACGCGATCGCGGCATCAAATTTACCATCCTCGTTCAACTCGCCCAGATACCGTTCAAAAGGTTCAACGTATTCCAAAGCCGAGGTCTCCCCGACATCGCGGCCGTCCAACAGGATATGGATGCGCGCGGTTTTGACACCCTCCGCCTTGGCGTGTTGGAGCATGGCTTTCAGATGGTCGATATGGCTGTGAACATAACCATCGGAAAAGAGCCCGATAAAATGAAGGGTACCATTGTTTTGCAGGCATGTCCGGGTTATCTCGCGCCAGGCACTGCCTTGGAAAAGCGAGCCCTCGGCAATCGCCTGGTTCACCAGTTTGGCGCCCTGGGCATAGACTCGACCGCAACCGATGGCGTTATGGCCGACTTCGCTGTTTCCCATTTCGTCATCGCTCGGCAAACCGACAGCCGTGCCATGCGCTTGTAAACTTGTCGCCAAAGCATGTTCGCGCAACCAATCAAGATGCGGGGTATGCGCCGACCGGACGGCATCGCCATCGGACAGCGACCCGATCCCGATTCCGTCCATAATCAGCAGCACGACCGGCCCGTCGGGCGATCGATAAGATTGTTTTTTCAATGTTACCGGTTTCATGTTTCGCTTTGACTCCTTTGGACATTCTAACCATTAAAATAATGCCGGTTGTCCGCTAGTGGACGGCTAGGTCCGGCGTGTTTACTTATGACGTTCGGCAAAGCGGCGAACGGCGCGCGCTATGGCGTCCGCCAACTGGTCGCGATATACGGCTTGCAGAAATCGTTCTTCCTCGCAGGGATTACTGACAAACCCGCATTCGACCAGAACCGCCGGGCACTCGATTCCTTTCAATACCGCGAAACGTGCCCGTTTGAGGCCACGATCGGGTGTTTTCGCGACGGCAAGCAATTCATTTTGCAAGAGATATCCCAGCAACGTATTGGCAGCATCAAAACCGTTACCGGCAAGCGTATTACCGTCAAAATCACCCGCTTGATTACGTGAGGTCGGCGGATAGCCCACCGCCGGCAACACAAAGGTTTCCACGCCGGAAACCGTTTTGCTGTGGGCCGCATTGATATGAATACTGATAAACAAATCGGCGCCCAGGGCATTGGCACGCTCGACGCGTTCCGACAGTCCCATCGCATAATCGCCATCCCGGGTGAGATAAACGGTAAACGGTGACGACCCCAGTTTCGTGCGGACGCGCCGCGCAATATCCAAAACAACCCGTTTTTCCTGTACATTACGACTCCCGACCGCGCCTAAATCCTCGCCACCATGGCCGGGATCAATCACGACAACCCGGGTTGGCCGATCCGGCAAGACTAGCGAGGGACGCAACAGGGCGTCGAGTGTCGTTTCCAAATCGACCGTATCGATCCGCCAACGATCACGCGGACCACCAACCGGGCCATTCAAATGAATTAGCACACCGTTAAACGTCAACCGTCGACTGTCGGCCTCGAAAACAAGTGTTGAATAGTTGCTACGGCAAACAAACTGCTCAGCCGTGGCATGCACATGGGGGAAACCGTAGAAACGGGCAACCTCGTGCAAGGGACGCCGCATCTCGGCTTGCGGCGCCTGCGGCGAGGCGCCCGCCGTGACCATCCGGGGGAATCCCATAATTATCCACAACGTGACCGCGATGGCCCGCCGTAGATTTTTTTTTTGTAGCCGGAATTCAATCATTGTGCTATTTTACCGTGCAAAAGCAATGAATTGGGAGCGAATTGAATATTTGCAGTAATGGGAGACGTATTGTAGCCGGACAAGAGTGTCATGTAAAGAAAAAGCGAACCACGACTGACGTCCTCACCGTTTTCCCGCAGTAAATATCCAGGCCCTAACCGAACTCATAAATCAAAGGATACAAGCACCATGGTTGAGATAACGGAAGCAACGGCCAAGCCACAGGTACGCGATTTTTTCAACAAAGGGTTTACCGCGATTGAACGCAATAATTACGATTATGCGATCGACTTGTTACTGACGTGCGTCGAGCGGGAACCCGCATTTTTGCGTGCGCGAAAATTTTTGCGGGCGGCATCGATTCGACGTTTTATGGAAAAAGGCGGCAATCATCAGGTGCGGCATGTCCTGGCGTTTATCGCGGGATTCCCCTTGTTTTGCAAGTATCACCTGGCAATGTATGGCAAACGCCATCTACAGGCCCTGCAATTAGCTGAACGGTTGATGGCCAACGATCCCTTGCAGCCTTTCTTCATCCGGGCGCTCGGCCGTGCCGCCGAAGCCGCCGAAATGCCGGAAATTGCCATCCAAACCCTGACCCTCGTTCGCGAACATATGCCCGATTCCTCCGCCACGCTTTATTGGCTGGGG
>PXCX01000174.1 GCA_003565195.1 PVC group bacterium
AAGCGGTCGCGGATAATGTAGCGCCGTCCTCGGCGTCATTCGGTGTGGCGCCGGCCAAAGCCGGCGGATTTAGCGAGCGTCCGGCACTTGCCGGGCGTGTGCTCTGGGTTGCCGCGTTGTTTCTGGTGGTCTTGGCGGGATGGGAAGTATGGGGTCACTTCGCGCACCGGCTTGATACGCCGCCGTTGCCCAGGGATGACCAGCTTGTGGACCCGGATGCTGTCGCGATGGCGCTGCCCGCGGATGCTTCGGCGTTGCCGCCGCTTGACGACGTGCTGGCCCGGTTTCGGGAACGGCCGTTGTTCAGGTTGGCGCCCGATCCGGATGCACGGACACCGGCTGTTGCCGAGCGCGCGTCGGAGCCGGATGCCTGGGAGCGTTATGTCAAGACTAATTTAGATTTGCTGGGATTATCGGTAGTAGACGCAGAAACACAGTTGACCGAGGCGATTTTGACCGACAGGAAAACCGGCGACCTTTATTATCTGACGCCCGGCGATACGATTGTAGTGGAAGGCAAACGGATAACGGTGGATGCCGTCGGGCGCGATCAAACAGTTCTGACCGACGGCGTGCGCAGCGTTGGTGTCAAATAAGATGAGCTAAATCTTTAACGTTAAGACGGATGGATAAGTATGAAAAAAATTGTTTTGAATCGATGGTGGCTTCCCGTGGTGGCGGTCGGGAGCATACTGTTCCACGCGCTGACGGCGGCCCAGGCCGGTAGTGAGCCGCCGCAATCGGAAACCACGTTTACCCGGCTCAGTGCCCAGAATATCCCCGGTCTTGAACGGCGCGTCAATTTAACCGCTGTCAGCGCCTGGGATGTGGAACAGATCATCGATTTTCTGGCGCATCGCGGGGGATTGAAGAACGTGGTCATCAGTCCGCGGGTAAGCGGCACCACGACGCGCATGCGTTTTGACGATGTCACCGTGGGCGAAGCGTTGGAAGTGGTCTTGCAGGTCAACCAATTGGCCTATGTCCTGCATGAAGATATCATCAAGATCATGACCGACGAAGAGTATGTCGATCAGTACGGGGAAAGTTTCTACGATCGTCGCGAGGTTCGTGTGGTGGAATTGACGTACGCCGATCCCAGCCGTTTGGCCAGTATGCTCGAGCCGATGCGCAGCCAACGCGGCAGTATCGTGGCCGATTCGGTCAGCGGTAACATGGTCTTGATCGATATGCCTGCCCGGATTCGCAAGATGCAGAAAGTAATTGACCGGACGGATATTGCGACGATTGATCGTGTGATTCCGACCGAGACGCGTGCGTTCAAGTTGCAGCACGCGGAACTCGAGCAGATTGCGCGTGAGGTTGAGCCGATGCTCTCTTCGGAAGCCGGTAACGTGCGTCTAAGCGAAGGAACGCGGACGCTGATTGTATCGGATCTGCCGCATCGCCTTGAGCGCATAGCGGAGATGGTCGAATTATTCGATGCCGCGCCGCCACAGGTATTTATTGAGGCCAAAATCATGGAGGTAACCTTGTCCGATGATTTCAGCATGGGCATCAACTGGGATCATTTATACAACAACATGAATCCGCGGATGAGTTTGGACACGACGTTGCAGCCGCTTGGCGCCGGCTTGGCGCGGCCGTCGGGATCGTTAAGGTATGGAACCATCGTCGGCGGCGGCAGTCTTGATGTTGTTTTGCAGGCCATGGAGACCTATGGCGATACCCGGATTCTGGCGAATCCGCATGTCGCCGTTTTAGATGGTCAGGAAGCCCGGATTGAGGTGGTCGAGAATCAACCTTACCTGGAAATGGGGCTTGAACCCGGCACCACGAACATTGTTTCGCTTAAATATATTTTCACGGAAGTCGGGGTCCAACTTGGGGTCACGCCCCGGATCAACGATGCGGGATATGTTACCTGCCAGATTTTACCGGAAATAAGTTCCATTTCGCAATGGTATGACGGAGGTCCCCAGCAAGGGGTTCCGGTGGTGCGCAAGGCGTTTGCCGAAACCTCCGTGCGAGTCAAGGACGGGGCGACGATTATTATCGGGGGCATGATCAGGAACCAGCATTCGAAGAGCAAGACCCAGGTTCCCTTGCTGGGGGATATCCCCTTGTTGGGCCGGCTTTTCCGGTCGGAATCATATTCGGTACTGAATATGGAGACGGTGGTTTTCCTTACGCCGCGGATTATTAGCGGCGATCAGGACTATCAGGTCTATGATGCGATGCACGATGAATCGAGGGAACCGTTGCCGTTGCGCGATGTGGCCCGGGATTAAAGTGTGTCGAACCTTTTGGCCTGTCTGCGGGCTTGGATGGGTGGATTTCGGGAAACACATAAAAACAAGGACCGTGGGACCATGAAACGATATAGCCAAAAAAACATGCATGATAGCGGACCGCATGCCGAAGCCGGTCGGCGGCATGAACGCGGCATTTTGACGGCTGCGCTTGGCGTTCTGATGTTCTGGACGCTGGTTGCGCCGGGCGTGCAAGCGTCGGGGAACATCCCTGGAGCGGATACGGTGATGATAATGGCCGCCGCATCCGGCGAGGGCGAGCCCACCGTGCCGGAACTGATCCGGGAGCGCGATCGTGAGAATGCGCGGTTACGGCAGGAATTGCGCGAATTACGGGATCGTCATGCGCGAAAATTGCGGCAACGAGATGAAGCGCTGGCGTTGTTGGGTGCGGCGATGGATCGGCGTACGGCGGACAAACGCGATCGCGAGCGCCGCGAGGAAGTCGCTGCCCGGTTTACCGATTTTGAGCGACAGACCCGTCAGGAGCTTGAGGCGTTGCGTGAGGCGTTGCGGCAGCGTGAATCCAAGATTGAGGAATTGGAGCAAACCATGGTGCGATTGCGCCGCGACCGCGATGCGGTCGTGCCGCCGGACGATCCGAGCATCGTTGCCAGGGAACCGTCGCCGGTGGCATCCGTGGCAGATGATGCAACGCCGGATGTTTCGCCGGATTGGCATAAACATCGTGATTTGCATTATAACCGCGGGGTACAGCTTGCCCGTGATGGCCACGGACGCGAAGCCGAGCTGGAATACCTGGCGGCCTTGCGCCTGGATCCGTGGGATGCCGGCACCCACTACAACCTTGGGTTGCTGTATCATCATCAACTTTCGCAGCCTGATCGTGCTGTCGCGCATTATCGCGCGTATCTTCAACAAAAGCCGCATTCTTCGCATGCTGCTGCGGTGCGACGCAGGTTGAGGGCGCTTGAAATGGAGCGCTGAATACGGTTCGCCGGCGACCCTGAAATTCCACTTTGCGGTTGTGCGCGCTGATGGCCGTTGCAAACCGTTGCATCCCGGACCGATCTTCTTGTGACCAAACTGGCTGCTATTCTGGTGCTCATGGTTTTGCTGCCGACGGCGATACTTAGTTTGCTGGCCGTACGGATGCTTCAGCATTGGGAAGCGGTGTTGCACGGTCGTTTCGAGGCGGTGACCGCCAGGGCTGTGCGTGATGTTTCAGAGCGGTTAATTGGCGAGCTGGAGAGCGACTGGCATACGGTGCGCTCCGCGGTGGCGGATTCGCTGGCGCCGCGCGGGCGGTTAGAGGACATTGATGCGGTCGCGGCGGATATTGCGCGGTCGGCGCCATTGGTTGACGAGATTCTTGTTTTCATGGATCCGCTGGGTTTTGTTTACCCGGAGCGATCGGACGCGGCCCGTCCGGCCTTGGTTCAGATCTTACGGCGCGAGCTGATGACGGGGGCCCCGATGCAGGTTCACGAAAAGCCTTTGGTCTTGCGGCTGGACGATGATCTCTATTGTTTTGGGACGTTGCGTCAGGTACTTGGTTTAACCGTCGGTTATCGGATTCGCCGATCATGGTTTCAACGGCGGTTGCACGAAATTTCAGCGGATATTGCCGGCGACGAGCTTGTCTTGGAGATCATGCCGCGGGATGGTGAGCGGCATCCTGTTCTGGTATCCGATCCGTTCTCGCCGGTGGCTGAAAGACTCTCTGCCGGTCGCATCTCGGCGCGCGACGATCCGTTTGGCGACGTGGCAACGAAGGCGTTGGCGCCCCCATTTGATTTTTTGACAGTGAACGCGGGGTGGCGCGATCCCGGCCAAGTCGCGCGGGCGGCGGTTTGGAAATCGCGTTTATACAGGTGGGGGCTTGGCTTGATGGTGGTCTGCGTCATTTGCGGTGCAGGCCTGATGATGCGGCAGACGTCCGTTGAAATAAGGCGGTTACGGGCGCGCAACGATTTGGTGATGGCCGTTTCCCACGACCTGCGTACACCGATCGCGGCCATGAAAATGATGGCGGAAAGTCTTTATCTGGGTCATGTGCGTGAACGCGCGCAACGGCGCGAGTTTCTGCGGACTCTGATTGGCGAAACGGATCGTCTGGCCGACATGGCGGAACGGGTGCTTTTGCTCGTGCGTCATGAGCGGCGTGCCGTTGCGCATGCGATGCAGCGTTTGGATGCGGGCCAACTGGCGCTGGCGGTGGTGAACGTTTACCGGGAACGGGCAAGCTTGAAGGTGTCGTCCGCCAAACCGATTCAATCCATGGTTGCCGAAAATTTGGCGCTGGTGTATGCTGATCGGCGTGCGTTGATGGCGGTATTGACTAATTTGATTGATAATGCCCTGACGCACGGAGCGGTCCGGTCCGGCGAACCGTCTTCGAGCCCGCCGCGGCTGGTTGCGGTGCGCGTCAGCGTTGATGCCGTCGTTCTGCGCGGTCGCCGGTACGTTCGGTTTGCGGTACGCGATTTCGGTCGCGGAATTGCGCGGCGCGAGACAAAACGGGTGTTCCGCCGTTTCCATCGTGGTTTTGAGGCCACGACCGCCGGCAGCGGTCTGGGACTGGCTTTGTGTCGCGACATGGTGCGTGCGCACCGCGGTTGGATGGATGTATGGAGTCAACCGGGCCGGGGCAGTGAATTCCGAGTGTTTCTGCGAGCATCAACCGTTTGATCATGAGTCGTGCCAAAAAACCAAGAATCCTGGTGATTGAGGATGACAAGGCCATTACGCTAGGTCTTGCGGCCAATCTGGGTTATGCCGGATACGAGGTCGATACGGTTGCCGACGGGCGTGAGGGATTGCGTCTGGCCCTTGACAGACGACCGGATCTGATCGTGCTGGACTTGATGTTGCCGGGACTCAGTGGCTACGAAATCTGCCGCCGCATTCGTGCCAAGGGACGTCAGACACCCATTTTGATGTTGACCGCACGCCAGGAGGAATTCGATAAATTGCACGGTTTTGAAGTCGGCACCGATGATTACGTGACCAAACCGTTCAGTGTGCGTGAGTTGTTGGCGCGGGTTCGTGCGTTATTGGCGC
>PXCX01000201.1 GCA_003565195.1 PVC group bacterium
CCCGACGGCGCCCCGGTTCTCCGGACGCCTTTCGGGCTGATTCACATGGTGCGTCCGTTCCTGTTGGAACATCCGGAAATGCGCCTGGCCCGCGGGCCGGACGACACCGCGGACCCGGGTGGGCGCATAAGCACGATCCGGTTGATCGGTGACGCGCCCCCTTCCGTTACATTCGAGGCAGGCGATCTGTCGATCTGGACGAGTCCGCGCAACGGAAACTTTACCCGGTACGACGGTCCCGTCGTGCTACGCGAGAGTCTGGAATGGCGTCCGGGGTTTCCGTATGAGGATCGGGAAAGCCGCGTAGTATCGCTGGAGGCGCTTGAACTTCCGGAGAACGCAAACTTCTTTCTGGTCACTTGCGCCGCGAACAGCGACGCAGGCGATATGATCAATACGATCGGGGGAATTGTCGAGCTGGCAGCAGCGGACGGGCGGGTTGTCCCCTCGTCGGCTTCGCGCCGGAGAGTCGACGCGGATGCATTGTTCGAACATACGCAGGCGCTGGCGCGGCTGGGAATGAGCCGCTACCTGGCCCTTCCCGAGTTGGCGGACCTGCTCCGGGATCGGGAACGGTTCCTGGCGCTCTGTGAAGGCATGTTCGACTTTCGCACACAGAGCAAGGAGGTATCGTTCGGGCCGGGCCGCGAGCTGGCGATCATGCGCGGCAAGCATCGCTGCGTTTACGGCGCTTCCCATCCGGTCTATCCGGAAGTGCGTGAGGACTGGCTCAATCATATTCGACGCTGCATCGACCGGGGGGTCGACGGCGTCAATATCCGCATTGCCAGCCACAATTTCGGCGGCTGCCGCGATCCCTGGGCCTACGGGTTCAACCAACCGGCGCTGGCACGGATGGCCCACCCGGAGAACACCGCGGAAGCCGCGAAGATCAACGGCGAAGCATTCACGACCTTCCTGCGAGAGGCCCGCGAGTTACTGCACGCGTACGGCAAGGAGATCGGAGTCCAGGTGTATGCCCAAATGTTTGGCCATGATGAAAGGGATCCCGGGAGATGCCCTCTACCGCGCAATTTCGATTGGAACTGGGAGGCGTGGATCCGCGACATCGCGGACTACGTGGAATTGCGCGGCGGATTCTCGATGCGCGAGGCCAACGCGCGCGAGGTGGCGGACAGGGTTGGTCTGGCCGCCCGCGAAGCCGGGATTCCATTCATTTACCAGGGCAACCGGTTGGCCACCCATTTTGACGGACCCCATCCGAGCCTGGCCCGTGAGATGGACTGGACACGGGAGCATCCGGACATTACGATGTATGACCTGTACGAAACAGCGAACTTCACCCGGATCGATGCCCACGGCGAATTCGAGGGAAGCCCGGAGATCGCGGATATTGCGCGAAACCATTGGTGGAAAAGAAGAAACAGCCATCCATGAAGAATACCCACAGTGACCGACCCAACGTGCTTTACCTGATGACGGACCAGCAGAAGGCGTCCGCCGCGAGTTTTCTTGGCAACCGTCTGGTGCCAAGCCCTTTCATGGATCGCATGGCGGCGGAAGGGATGGTTTTCGAGAATGCCTATACGGCCAGTTCAATCTGCACGCCGTCCCGGGCGTCGGTTCATACGGGCACCTACCCGCTCGTGCATCAGGTGACTTGTCACCAGAATCGCGCGCCATGGAATATGCCGCAGCTCGCGGAGCTGTTCCAGCAACGCGGCTACTACACCGCGGTGGGCGGTCACTACGAGATGAACCGGAATTTGAGCCGCGGCTGGCACGAGCAGTCTTCTTTCATCGAACGCGGACAGCTCTCTAATTCGGTTGCCGCTTGGATGCAGCAGGCACGCCGGGATGTGGCGTGGTCTTCAGGGGCAGCCGGGTATGCGGAGCGCGAGGGCAGCGATTATCTTGTCACTGACCGAATCCTTCGTATGGTCGAGCAGATCGCCGCGGCGGACGCACCGTTCTTTCTGCATGTCTGCCTGCCCAGTCCGCACCCGCCATACTTTGTGCCGGACCCTTACAGCGACCTGGTCGATCCCGATACCGTCCCCCTGCCGCCGCGGGGCTCGGACGAGGGGCGGCCCGAATGGCAATTCCGCTGCCTGGAAGAGAACGGTACGGCTCGGGCAACCGAGAGCGATATTCGAAGCGTTATCGCCGCCTATTACGGGATGATCGCGTACGCGGATGCCAACCTGCGGCGTATCTGGGACGCGCTGGACCGACACGGGCTTTGTGAGAATACATGGGTCGTGATTGGATCCGATCATGGCGATTACACGGGGGAGAAAGGGCTGTTCAACAAAACCGAGTCCTTGTACGAGTGCCTGCTGCATGTGCCGCTGATCCTGCGCGCGCCCGCCGGCGTTCGGGCCCCGCGCGGAATGCGCATCCATCATCTGGTCAACACGGTGGATCTCTTCCCCACCCTGCTGGGGATCGCCGGCTCGAAAATCCCCGGATACACCCAGGGACGCAACCTGCTCCCCTGGATCAATAGCGGCGCGCGTGATCCGCTGCATGATTGTGTCTACGCACAGGTCGGGGATTACCATGGGTTTCTGAAGACAACCTGGCCGGGCGGCATCCCGGATTCCGGCCGCCATCCTTCCCTCCTGCAGGGTGCGCGCACTTTTGATTTTTCCTTTGTCCGCGATCCGGACTATGGCGACGAGGCCTACGACCTGCGGTCGGACCCCAATGAGTTGAATAACCTGCTCAAGCGGACCAACGGTACGGACAGCAATTCTACCCACGTGGACGATCTGCGGCGAAAGGTGGATGCGTTTGACCGCGAATGCATCGAGTTGCGCGAAAAACTGGGCGTCGTGCCCGGCGACCGCGGCTTTGTCGAGGGATGGGAATAGTCCAAACAGTGCGTGAGTGTGTGAGGGTGTGAGGGTGAGGAAACCTCACATACCCACATACTCACGCACTGTCGATCTTATACTTTCTTGTTATTTATTGCAGCAACCGGCCGATAAGCCACGAACGCTATAATTTGCGCGTTTAACGATGGCATTCGCGCGATCGGTTATGGTATGATCTGCAAGAAAAGGAGTTGCTATGCCAGACAAACCGCATATTATTATTTTTAACCCGGATGAATGGCGTGGCGACGTGCTGGGGCATGTCGGCAACCCGGCCGCCGTCACACCGAATCTCGACCGGTTCGCGCTCGAGGATGGCGTTTCCTTCGCGAATGCCTTTTGCCAGAATCCCGTATGTACCCCGAGCCGCTGCAGTTTCATGAGCGGTTGGTACCCGCACGTACGCGGCCATCGCACCATGTACCACATGCTGCACCCGGAACGCGGGGAGCCGAATCTGCTGAAAATTCTCAAGGAAAACGGGTACTTTGTCTGGTGGGGCGGCAAGAACGACCTGGTTCCCGGGCAATCCGGCGATACGGATTATTGCGATGTCCGGTTCTGGCCTTCCTCCGATGACTATGCCCGCTGGGGCTGCGCGCCACACGAGGGGCGCTATGGCTCCCAGGATCAATGGCGCGGACCGCCGGAGGGTGACAATTTTTACAGTTTTTACAAGGGAAAACTCGAAAAAGGCGACGCGGAGTTCTGTTGTGACGGCGACTGGGCCATGTTGCTGGGGGCGCTGGATTTTGTTCGCTCGTATCGCGGAGATCAACCGCTTTGCCTCTACCTGCCGCTCGGGGCGCCGCATCCGCCTTACGCCGTGGAAGAGCCCTGGTACGGCATCACCGACCGGACCAAGCTGCCGCCCCGCGCCCGCTTTCCCGAAAACGGCGCCGGAAAACCCGAGATTTTCAAGGGGCTTCACACCGGCCAGCGCCTGGAGGGCTGGAGCGAGGATCGATGGGACGAATTGCGCGCGACCTATTACGGCATGTGTTCGCGGCTGGATCACCAGTTCGGTCGCCTGATGAATGGATTGCAAGACGCCGGGCTGTACGACGATGCGGCCGTGTTCGTTTTTTCCGACCACGGCGACTTTGCCGGCGATTACGACCTGGTGGAAAAGACGCAGAATACGTTCGAGGATTGTCTCACCCGCGTTCCCTTGCTGTTCAAGCCTCCCGCCGGAACGCCGCTCCAACCCGGGATCCGTGACGCTTTGGTGGAGCTCATCGATTTTACCGCAACGGTGTATGACTTGACCGGCATAAAGCCAGGTTATGATCACTTCGGCAAGAGTCTTTTACCGCTGGTCGCCGGAGAGACCGACGAACACCGCGATGCGGTCTTTTGCGAGGGCGGACGCCGGTACGGCGAGTTCCAGGCCATGGAAAGGGAAAGTAAATCCGCCGGAAACGCCACCGGACTGTATTCACCACGCATGCGGCTGCAAACGACCGACGACAAACCGTACCACGGCAAGGCGACCATGTGCCGTACGCGCCACCACAAATATGTGTATCGGTTGTACGAGAAGGACGAACTTTACGATCTTGACGCCGACCCGCGCGAGGAACGGAATTGCATTGACGATCCCGGTATGCAATCCATGGTCGCGGCGCTTCGGGAACGGCTGTTGCGCTGGAGCGTTGAAACCGCCGATGTCGTACCGCAGGAAATCGACAAGCGGTGAACCGCTTGATAACCAAGGAGGAGCACCATGAAGGGAACGAAACGGAAATTGTTGTTGAACGGTCTTTGGATGCCGCGCGTGTTATGGATAGCGGCGCTATGGAGTCTGCCCCTGACGGGATGGGGACAGACAACCCACACGTGGGTCGGCAATGGCGCGGATGCGCTGGCCACGACGGTCGAAAACTGGGATTCTTCGGCGGCGCCGGCGCCGGGCGACAGCGTGTTGTTCTCCAACGCGCACGCCGGCAACCCGCAAACCAATTGCACCTGGGATTTGGATGTCGCGATCGAAGACTGGACCCAGACGGAGGATTATTCCGGTACGGTCACCATCGAGACCCGCTATCCGGGGTTCGGTGCGTTCACCAACCTGCTCATCAACGGGGACGCCACGCTGGAGGGCGGCGCCTGGCGGCATCAGGATAATTATATGTATACAGCCGCACGGATCCCGTCCCCCGTTTGGAAGGCACGGTGATCGACAATGGCGGACAAATCATCTGGGTTGCGCCCGGTACCTTGTTTTTGATCCGTTGAATAGTCCCTTGTTTGAGAAAACGTAACCGTTCACGGGGGGACGATTTCCCTGGGATCGCCACGCTCCCACCGGGCCAGAGGCCCTATGGGCCGGCGGCCAGCGTGGCAATGCCAGAGATGCCAGGCTGTGCGCCGCAGGCGCATCAGCCTGTGGCGGAGAGC
>PXCX01000074.1 GCA_003565195.1 PVC group bacterium
AGCCAGCGAGCCGCTGGTGCGATACAACACGATGATTCCAACCAGCAACGGCACTGAACTTGCGGCACCGAAAAACATATATCTGACGGCGGCCAAATAGCGGCCGCGGGCGGCTACCAACACGTAGGCAGCCATAATCATGAGCTCGTAGGCGACGAAAAAGTTGAAAACATCGCCGGCCGTGATTAAACTGCTGCAGCCACCGAGATAAAACATGAAAACCATGCGTAATGTCGGGTTACGCCACGGGTCGCGTCGCAGGAACGACAACAGTAAGGGCACGAGATAGGCCGCCATGAAATACATTTTCAGTGAATCGAACTGCAACAGAATCGAATGTTGCCAGACGCTCAGCGGGATTTCCAGGACGGTATTGTCCCAGTATGCAAACCGGATGATCAAGGCCGATCCCAGCGCCAATTGCAACGCTTGGGCAACGCGCAGCATAAGCCGTGACATATCGTGTCCTGTCACAAACCGCAAGGTTGCCGTAAGCATCAATGCCGCCAGCGGAACGTACGGAAACACGATCAGCAATCGTTCAGCTATCATAAAGTTGTGACGCCTCCAGGGTACGATGCGTCTGATGTACGCGAACGATGAAAGCCAGGGCCAATGAATTGAAACAAACACTGATCACAATCGCGGTCAGCATGAGCGCCTGCGGCAACGGATCAACAGTCTGCGCGGCATGCTCGTCCAGAATCGGCGCCCATCCGTCTTCCACGTAACCAGCGCCCAGAAAGACAAGAATCACCATGCTTTCCAGCATGGCCAGGCACATTACCTTGCGGATCAGGTTGTCGCACATGATCAAACCGTACAAGGCGACTGCGGCTATCAGCAGGGCAACCGTCATGACGTTTCCCTCACGAATTTCATACCGTAGACCGCCAATACCACGACCATGACTTCGAGCAAAGTATCGCCGAGACGCGGTCCCAGATAAATCGCGGACACCATGTTGCGGATATTCATAGTTTGGGTAATATCGACAAAATCGGCGATGATGTTTTGAACCCCGGGCGGCGGCACGACGGGGCCTCGTCCCCACCCGCATACCAGCAGGATCGCCATGCAGCCCAAGGTCAACCATTTAAGCAGCGAGTGATTCATGTTCCCATTCTATGAAATACCGGAATACAAGCACAATCGACCCGGCCACCTCAAGGTAGATCGCCAGGTTCAGCAACCAGATATACACGCTGGAAAAGAGTAGACCGGCGGTTTGCAATCCATAAAACCCGCCAAACGGTTTCCCCGACAGGATCAGTCCCGCAAACAAAAACAGCAACAACACCATCACGCCGGCCAATTCCATACCTACATAAACGTCGTTATCGTAAATCCTGGCGCCCCGCACGACTTCCAGCACAACCACGATCGTCCCGAAAGTCACGCCGGCCTGGAATCCGCCGCCGGGAAACGCGGCGCCGTACGAGAAGAGTTGAAAACTGAACAACACGATCAGCGGAAACAAAGCTTGCAACGAAATATTGACGATCGCTGAATCTTTCAACTCTTTCATGATCTTTTGATAGGACCATACTGCATCATGGCCATGTTTCGCATGGAATCAACATAAAAAAACCGGTTTCCGGATCGTTTAAGTCCAAGTTATCCTCGCGACACAGACGCGCAAGATCGTCGGCCGTGGCACGATCGGGCATTTTGCCGATCAATACCCGGTTGTATCGCAGCCGTTCACTGAACATTCTGCCGATTTCCGAGAACAATTCAAACGTCCGGGCCGCCAGATTTTCAACGGCTTCGCCATCGACCACGGCGGCATCCGTCAATTCCAGTTCCAGCATGGCGGATATCATTTTCTCGGCTGCCGCCTCATTTTTAAGAATGGCAAGAAACAACCACACGGTTACGCCTTCCATACATCGAATGTTTGAATACAATCCAGAATCCGTTCCCGGTCGCCCGCCGCAAATGCTGCCCGCGGCTCCGGCTGGCTCAGCATCCGGCATAAATGCGCCATGAATCCGAGATAGGCCGCCGCCTTTGCAGACGGGATAATAGCGCAAAACACCGTGTGAACATCCGGCCATTCGGCAAAACGGATCGAGCGCGGCAATAATCCGACCGCAACACTTATCTTGTCGGCATCATCAATCCGCGCATGCGTAATCGCGAATCCGGAACCCAACCCCTGGTCCTTCATGGCCATGGCCTTGAGGACCCGTTGCTGTAACGCCGTACGCCGTGCCGGCGGAGCATCGCGCAAGCAGATTCCGACCAGTTGACCGACAATCTCATCGTGATCAACGGCATTCATCCGGACCACGGTCTCGGGGCCCAGATAGTTTTTGATTTTTATCATGTGTCATATTCCCGGTTTTGCGGATCGCCACCAAAAATATCAGTGGCGACAAGCCCACGCCCAGTGCGGCCTCGGTTAAGGCCACATCCGGCGCATGCATCATTAAGTATTGCATGGTCAGCACCATGCTGAACAAACTAAGTGTCATCAACGAAATCAACAGGTTGCGCGCGAACACCACACCGATCGCCAGCACAAACATCAACCCGAGTAATGCCTGAACCATGCCGCCGGTCATGACCTGTTTCCCCCACCCTCTTGATCGCGCAGTTCGCGCAGGTATGAGGCGCCCAGCGTATGCGGAATCAATGGCGCGGTCAGGAGGATAAACAGGATGATGAACAACAAGCGTATCCGATAATCGGCGCCGTCGGCTCTTGCCATCAGCCCCAGCAAAACGGTGATCGACCCGGTGACCCCGCACTTGGTGGCGGCATGAAAACGGGTAAACAGGTCGGGCAGAACGATCGTACCGAGGGCCCCGAAAAAAATCATTATTAGTCCCAACGCGATCAAGATAGCGCTGATCATATACCATCCCCTCCCTTGAAAGCCGTGCCGAAACGGACGAATGCAATCACTTCGGCGAACGATAATAAAGCAAAGATCATGGCAACGTCCAGATAGAAACTGCGTCCCTCATGGACGGCGAAATAACACATCATCAGCACAATCTGTCCTGAAATCAAGTTGGCTGCCAGCAAACGGTCCTGGATCGACGGACCCACAAACAGGCGCCAACCGCTCATGGCAGCCAACCCAACCAATATCAATATCACCGCACGCATTCGTTTTCCTCCCGGTTCATCCCAGCAGACGCGCTAGCAAACGTTCCAACGGACGTTTCATCAGGTCGCCCGCATGGGTTCCATGACTGGTTTTGATATGAAACCAATGCACGATAATATTACGGTCTTCCATCCATAACGACAAGGTACCGGGAACCAAGCTGATCATGTTGGCCAGCATAGCTCGGCCCAGCGGACTTTCAAGACGGGTCCGGATACGGACGATACCCGGTTTATAGCGGCCACTGAGCATTCGCGCAATGAAAACGAAAGCCGCCACGTAACTCTGGACCAGCAACAACGCTACCAAAAGCACCAACAGATCGGGACGCAACAGTAAACGACCAAACCGTTCGCCATGTGGTCCCTTGAACGGACGTCCGGCAAATTGGGCGGCCAAGAGCGACATGACGGCCGCCGCCACAAGCGAAGCCGGACTGAAATCGCGTGCAAGCGTCAGCCAGAAAACAAAACACCCCAGCGCCAACCCCAGGCAAAGAGTAGCGCTCACGTAACGACCAATCTTTTTGAACCATGGGGCTGACATGACCAGCAAGTCCTTTTGGCGTGCGAAACGCCGTTTCAAATGGCTACGGACGCGACACCGTTAAGCGCGGATTTTCTTTTAAGCGCGCGGCGATCCCCTGGTCGCCAATCAAGTGCGCGGCGCCGACGACGACAAACACGGTGTCCTGATCCTCCAGCAACTTGAGAATCGTTTCCGTCATTTCGGCATCACGATCGATATCCCCATGATGTATATCAAAACTTCTAATTACCGGGATAATATCATCATGAACACGACAATTCAAGCTCCAGGAATCAAACTGCATGATTTTTGCGATTGACGAATTCATGATTTCATGTATATTTAATTGCTTGCACGATTGCCCGACGGGATCGATAGTGTCCGCGTTTATGCGATCCGGGCCGCGACATTCGCCGTCAAGCATCCCGGCCGCCGGCATGACGGCAAGGACGATCTACCGGGCCACGGAGTCAACTTGCCGACGCGGATCACCCCTGGAAACACAATGAAATACCCGACCGAACAGATAAGAAACATTGCGATCATCGCCCATGTGGATCACGGCAAGACCACGCTTGTCGATGAACTCTTCAAACAGAGCGGGATGTTCCACAAAAACCGTGCGTTCGAAGAGCGCCTGATGGATTCCATGGATTTGGAACGTGAACGCGGCATCACGATTGCCTCCAAAAACGGCGCCTTTATCTTCAAGGATACCCGGGTAAACATTATCGATACACCGGGGCATGCCGATTTCGGTGGCCAGGTCGAGCGCGTCCTGCAAATGGCCGACGGCGCCCTGCTGCTGGTAGATGCGCAGGAAGGGCCCATGCCGCAGACATTTTTCGTGTTGAAAAAGGCGATCGCTCTCAATCTACCGGTCATTGTCGTGATCAATAAAATGGACAAACCGGCGGCGCGTCCCGGCTATGTCCTGGACAAGGTTTTTGATCTTTTCATCGAACTGGATGCACCACACGACATTGCGGATTTTCATGTCGTCTATGCCTCGTCACGCGACGGTGTCGCCTCGCTCACCCCCGATACGCGCGGCGACAATATGCTGCCTTTGCTGGAAAGTATAGTCAAGTATATCCCCTGCCCGACCGGCGATCCGGACGGACCGCTCCAACTCCAGATCAAGAGCATCGATTATTCAGCGTTCCTGGGCCGGCTTGGGATCGGCAAGATTACCTCCGGCATCCTGAAAACCAATATGCCGGTGCTCGTCGCCGATACGAACGGCAAACAGGTGTCGACACGGATCAGCAAAATATTTCGATTTAAGGAGAATCTGAAGGTACCGGTCGACGAAGCCGGCATCGGCGAAATAGTCGCCGTTGCCGGACTGGACAGTGTTACCGTCGGCGACACGTATACCGCTCCTGACAACCCGGTGCCGCTGCCCACGCCGGCCATGGATCCGCCGACACTGGCCATGACGTTTTTCGCGAACAACTCGCCATTCGCCGGGACCGAAGGCACGTTCGTCACGTCAAACCATCTGCGCGAACGATTACAGCGCGAAACCTTGTCCGATGTCGCGCTGCACTTCAGCGAACTCGCAGACCGCTCCGGAT
>PXCX01000226.1 GCA_003565195.1 PVC group bacterium
CCCCTTAGGGACCTGAATCTGGCCTCGTTGCCTTTCCCGTCCGCATATCCGCCTTTGTCAGGAATCCCGGCGACGGTAATTACATAATCGCCATTCTCCGTATCCATGACGATTTTGCGGATGGCATGCTTGTCGCCGACATACAGGTTTCCGTCTTCATCCATTGCCAGGTCCTTGGGCTGAAGGAAAACGGCGTTTTCACTGGGCCCGTCCCGATGGAATTGATGTCCACGTCTGCCCTCGCTGCCTGCAAAAGTGGTCACTTCCCCCTCGGGGGTTATCTTGCGAATACGTCTGTTGCCCCTGTCGGCAACATAGAGGTTGCCCTGGCGATCGACTACGATGCCATGAGGGTACGCAAATTTCGCCTCGCGGCCGTGGCCGTCTTCGAAACCATACCCCCAGGTAATGGTTTCGAATTTATACTCAGCGGCTGCGCATCCGGACGACATAAACACCGCCATCATGATCACCATTATGCGAGAAAAAAGCTTTCTGGCCATTACATATTCTCCTGTCATAGCAAATAGCTTGATCATCCCCCAGGCGCAACAAGATTATTCATCGCGGAGTTTTCGAGCGTATTGAACAAATCACTCATCGGCATGTTCGGCGATCGCTGCCTGCACCGCCTGAACCGATTCGTCAAACTTGTTTTCTAGCTGATGTATCCAGATCATTTCCACGATGGCCGTCCATTGGCTGGCTCCACCGATCGCCCTGCGAATAGCCTGGTACTTTATCCAAGTCATCCCGTCAATCTCTTCTTGTCTCTTGTCTCTGATGTCGTTGATAGCAAGTTCTATATCACCACTCGTCATCACTTCAATATGGTTTTGATAACCACATTTATCCTTGGCGATACTCAGCCGGTTCTTTCGATTGACCATCTGGGAGAGCCTGATAAGGTCGATGTCTATATCATCGACCTCGTAACCGACATTTACCTGTGGCGGAAATTGCGTCCGCTGCCACCAGGCCGTATCATCGAGTTTCCTTACATAAAGTACGTAGTCAGCCCAGCGCTCTGTCAAAGCATGTTGAATCCATCTTGTACCCGTTAAGCCGCCTCCTTTGAAGAATTCGAAGTGCACTATGCCGTCGGCTGCATTGTGAGTGCTGAAGGCGCGCGCGGTTTTACGAGCGTTTGTGCTTGGATTTTCCATTTCGCTTTCCAATTTATGGCGTCGCAGGGCGAGCATATTTATTCCGGGTTCATGGTCAGGATGCCGATAGTCGGGTTCCTTCGGAATTCCTCCGTCATCACCCTCCACCCTTATCACATTGTGGCTCCAAGTGAACACATCAGTAATCCGAAAACGCAGGAATCCCTCCCTTTCCTCCCTACTTGACCACAGATCGGGCAATTCGCCGTATGCCTCGATAACGCCGGCAGCGTTCGTTTCAATCGCGCCGGCATGGTAGTTGATGATGATGTGCGACAGTTCCGACCATCCGAAGGACTGACCAACCTGCAAGGCCATGAACACCATCAGGCAAATAACTTGTTTTCCTGTTCGCCGGATATTGCCGTTCATTTCAATTCGCCTCCTTTTTGGCTTCTTCCCAAAGAATCTCGAAATCCCGTTGCCAATCGCTCAATTTCAGCAAATCGAGTTGCCCAACGTTCTGCCATTTTACAAACTGGCAGCCCGGAATGATGTCTTCGCCCGTTTTGCCGACATATTCCGCCGAGTAGGCATAGTTTACACCCTCTTCATCCACGATTTCGACCTTCATTTCCGAAGTGCCGGGATCGTGAACTATGATGTAGTCATTATCCTGCCCGTCCTGCCAATAGCCGACACCGGTCATAAAATGGCCATCGATTTTAATGACTACCGGGACGCCGTTATCGATCGCGGTTGTGTAGCCCGCGTAGTCGGCGTTTCCCACCACATTTGTATTTATAGTGAAAATGAGGTTACGCGCAAATTTTTCGGCTGCTGCTGCAACAGAATTGAGATCATCTTGTACATCCAAATATCGGTCATCAACGATCCAACTTTGAAGAACACCCATTGATGGTACACCGATAGCGTCGTCAATATCGTTTTGGGCCGCAGCGGCCTGCAGGATTGTCATCCATTCGTCGGCTTCGCCAAGAGCTTCTATCACGTCATCATCAAGCATGTTAATACCCATTGATTCGACTAGAACTCCTGCTTTTTCCAAAAACACCAACGTCACGGCATCAGGCTCCCAATCCGGTTCTTCCTCGCCGAATTTCTCATCCAGATGCTGCTCTATCTCTTTATGCAAAGCCTCGAAACCTTCTTCTCCCAGCCAGGGCAGAGGTGGATTCTGAAATTTGTTTAAATGCATCAAGACGTTTATCAGCGCCGTAGCCGCGGTCGTGGTGTTCGAAACCGATGGCGTCGCCGCCACATTATTGATGTAAACCATATTTCCGCTTGCTTGGGCGGCGGCCCACAACTGCGCGGGATTCTCCTCGAATGGAGGCGCATTATTCGCTTGCGCGACTATCGTCATGGTCAAAATCGCCAATATCATCCATAATTGCTTCGTTTTCATTCTTGCGTCTCCGTGTGTTCTTTCAGTTGCCCAGTTTGTATTCTACCTTTACCGGTATTACGAACGACTGGGATTGTTCCTCGTATTGCTCGTGGGTCAGTTCAATTTTCAACAGATAATCATCGCCTTCCCTGACAATTTGCATGGGTGCCTTTTCGTTAAGTTCCGCCGCAACGCGTGGCCCCATCTCATCACAGAAGTTCACAATATTGTATGCCTCAATAAATTCGGAAACATCGTTGTCCCAGCCCTCCCATTTCGCATGGTAGTCAACGCCTTCAAGGAGGCTACCTTCCTCTACGTCGAATGATTTTACGCCGTCGATATCGCCGCCTTCAACGGTGACCGTGAGATCGCTCAGGTTATGGAGAAGATTGTAACTCCATTGCAGTCCATAACCCTCGCGCGTTTCTTGAGAAACATTACAATCATTATCCCGACATTCCGAACAAGCCGAGGAACCGCCGGATTCCGGTGGAGATACGATAAAGGGATCAGAGTACGGACAAAACGATTCGCCCTCCGATACGTCCGGGGTAAAGACAAGGTTCTCAAGCAGTGGCCTGATAGTCATGTTTGTTTCCGAATAACACACGACGGTGTCAGCGTATTCTACCGTCAGGCGAATGACATAGCCGCTGCCGGCAGGAAACAACCCCTCTTCCGGATACCACACGGGGTTCTCGTCATCACCCGCATTCAGTTTCCCGTCTTTGGTTTTTATAAGCGCTTCCTGTCCCGCTCCGGCGACCGCCGGTAATGTCATGCTGAAATCCGTGTTTTCAATCGTTAGTTCAACGTTTTCAAGCGTAACCCCGGCAGGTAGAATATCATATAATATTCGGGCTTCATTTTCCGCTTTCTGCATCGGAACCTGTTCGCCTTCCATATCCGGGCCTGCTCCAGGGCTTTGTTCGTCTTCTATTACGAGCCATGATGTTGTCTCATTAATCTTCAATTGAACCACCGTAAGATTCGTGCTCGGCGCGCATATCAGCTCGTTGTTGATGCTGAATTGGACGGTCAGTTCCTCGTCGTTCACGGAGGCGCTGGCGACTTTTCCGGTAACGGTGACACTCGAATTGTTGGTGGCTCCGACGATACCAAGCCTGTTGGCGTCGCTGACGATCCAGGAGAATTCACCTACATTTGCCACATTTGTCGGCGTAATCACGGCGGTATATTCCTTGGTCCCGCCCACGCAGATCAGGTTGCCCGGTTCGTCTTCGGTCGTAATTTCCGCCTTGACAATGATGAACTCAACGGTGCCCGAATTAACTCCGTATTGCGATTCGGTCGCCGTTACCCGCACATGGCCGGGTGAGGTCGGAATGAACAACACCTCATTGCCGGTTGTCGGCTGGAACTGACCGTCGCCGCCGTTTTCTCCTATCGGTTCAACTTCCCAGTCCGATGTGATCGGAACCGGGTTTACAAACGGAAAGTCATTAGTCACCAACCAGGATCTCAAGGTAATGGTTTCGTTAATACATAAATACTCCGGGGCGCCTTCGATGGCAATGTCGCTGGTTGCGACTAATTGTCCCCACTTATGCAAAGCAATCCCTTTGGCTTCGCCTTGAATCGTTTCCGGGGCTACGCCTCCCCCACTGTCGCCGCCTGCCGCCGACACCGGTACCCACACACAATTGACCGTTACGGTCACCGATCGCTCCTCCCAAATCGTATTGACTACCTCGAATGTAAACGAATTAGCGCCTCCGCCAGTCTGCCTCCAAATCCAAAGGTTATCCGGATCCGCAGCCGGATTCATTACCGGACTCGAAACTTGCACGGAATAAGTTGGCGCACCGCTTTGTATGGTGACATTATAATTCCCTGTCTGTTGAGGTTCAAGCGTAAATGTGTTTGTGGCCGTTGGCGCTGACGGAGCCAGATACGCAGATTGGGTCAGTGGTTGCTGTGATCTGGCCAGACCGGCGATGCATAATGTCAACAAGCAGGCGACGGCGGTTTGCGCAAGTGTCTTCATGGGTTTTGCTCCTCGAGGGCTTTCAAATGGCGGTCTTCGTCCGCTGCGGCGATACGGTCTTGATACTCAGTAATTTGTTGGGTTCGCAGGCGTCGCAGTTCATAACCCGGCAAGGCCAGGTTTTGGTAGTAAACGCGGTGCAAGCGCTCGTATTCGCGTCGGTTGCTCGGTCGGGTAGCGAAGCGCTCGGCGCGGGCGTTGACTGCTGTGCGGATGGCGTCCGCACGATCCCAGTCGCCGCGTCCGAAGAGCGGGATGGCCATGAGCATGGCGTAGAAGCGGGCGTCTCGGATATCGCCACCGTGACGTTGTTGCCAGGCCAGCAGACAGCGTTCGGCGCGATCGGTTTGGCCGGCGTTGTAGAGTGCCTGTGCCCAGGCGATAACGACAGGCGTGCGCACATCAAGCGGCAGAGTCTGATCGGAGGCCACTTGCCGTAGCCAGTTTTCGCGGCTTTCCCGTAGCCACTGGCGCTGGCCGGGTTCGAAGAGATGCTCGTTTGCGAGGAAGAAAGCTTGGTGGCGGTAGATGCCGGAGACCCAGACGTTGCCGGCATTGGTGTTTTTGATGCGTTTCTCAATCAAGCGGCCGTCAACTTCGATCCTGACAGCCAGTTGATTAACAGTGGGGGTTGCGAGCGCCAAGGCCCATTCACCAACATCATCGAGTAACCTAATGGCATCTTCGGCGTTGGATTCG
>PXCX01000056.1 GCA_003565195.1 PVC group bacterium
AAGCGCTCCGGATTGCCGTCAATCGGGAATTGGAACAGTTGCAGGCCGGTCTCGAAGCGGCGCTGCCGTTATTGCGTCCGGGCGGTCGCCTGGCGGTGATTACGTTTCACAGTCTGGAGGACCGTATGGTGAAAACCTGTTTCCGGCGGCATGCGGGACGCACCATTTCGTTGGCGGCCGGCGGAAGCCGCTTCGAATGCGAACCGCCAAGGGTACGGATTGTAACACGACGGCCGTTGATACCGGATGCGGAGGAAACGACCCGCAACCCGCGGGCGCGGTCGGCGAAATTAAGAGTTGTCGAAAGGGAGGGCGAAAATCATGAATCGAACAAGACGAAGAGCAGTTAAAACGCGGCGGGGTCCAATGGTTCCGATTCCGTTTACGGTATTCATTGCGCTGGTGGCGACGGGCGCTTTGTTCTATCTGTGGTTATGCGGCAAATGCGATCAGTTGGGCCGCATGCTGCAGGAAGCGGAACAGGAGCAGGTGGTGTTGCAGCGTCGTTTTCAGCATGAATCGCTGAAATGGGCCAATCTGCGCGCGCCGGAAAATATCAGCGTGTCTCTTGATCGTCATGATCTGACCATGGGTTGGCCGACACGCGAGCAAATCGTTCGTTTATATGACGTGAACGTGGAACACACCTATTCCGTGGTGGGATTACGCAGCAATATGCGGTAAAGAACCGGCAGGGTGGGACATGAGAGAGCGGGGTGGCACATGGAGGTTCCGTCTGGTCGGCTTGCTGATGACGGCGGCGGTGACCGGACTGTTGTTCCGGTTGTACATGCTGCACGTGGTGGCCGGCGTTGCTGGACCAGCGGATCTGGCGCGGGGACGTTCCTATGCGCGGGATTTGCGCGGCAATCGCGGTCGCATCCTGGAAAGCGGTCCGTTCCGCAATACGCTGGCGCTGAACGTCGATCGCAAGGATATATGTATCGATCCCAGACCATTGCAGAAGCAGGACCTGGTTTCCCGGGCGGCGCGCGTGTTGGCCGAGGAATTGGATTTGGATGTTGACGCGCTGGCCGTCCGGTTTTCACGACCCGGCAGCCAGTTTGCATATGTCAAACGCTTCGTTTCGCTGGAAGAAGCCGAACGGATTACGCAGTTGGATCTGCCGGGGATTTTTTTGCGGGACTCGGTGGTCCGGCATTATCCGTTGGGCAGTTTTTTGTGTCATGTGCTCGGTTTTGTCAATTGGCAAGGGGTGGGGAGTTCCGGAATTGAACAACGGTTGAACTCGTTGCTGACCGGAACGTCCGGTGTCAGGCTGGAGCTGCTGGATAGCGGAAGGCGTGAGATTCCCGACCGGCGTCTCCGTGAAGTGCTCCCGCAGCCGGGCGCGGATGTCGTGCTGACCATTGATCAGACCGTTCAAAACCTGGTGGAGCAGGCCTTGGACGACGCCATGCAGGAGCATAACGCCAGGGCGGCATGGGCTGTCGCACAACGTGTCCGCACCGGCGAAATCCTGGCCATGGCATCGCGTCCGGCATTCGATGGAAACGAGTTCATATCTTCCAGCGAGGACCAGCGCCTTAACCGCGCCATCGGAAAGGTATTTGAACCGGGTTCCGTCATGAAACCGGTGGTCATCGCGGCGGCGATCAACGAGGGCCGCATTACCCCTGCGAGCGTATTCGATTGCGAAAACGGATTATGGTATCATGCGCGCCGCCCTTTGCGCGACTACAGTCCCCATGGCCGGCTTTCGGTGACCGAAATCATGCAGAAATCAAGTAATATCGGAACGGCCAAAATTGCCTTGGAACTGGGGGAACCCCGGTTGGAACAATATTTACGCGAATTCGGGTTCGGCTCCCGGACCGGCGTCGATTTGCCCGGTGAGGAACGGGGGATTCTGCATCCACACAGACGCTGGTCGGCGCTATGTTCTTCGCGGATTGCCATCGGCCAGGGGGTCGCAACGACCGCCTTGCAAATGTTGAATGCGATTAACGCCATTGCCAACGGTGGCTATTTAATGCAACCGTATATCGTGCGCGAAGTGCGGCGGCACGGCGACGGCGAACTGTTGTACCGTGGGGAACCGAACGTGTTGCGCAGACCGATTACCGCACGGACCGCGGCCGAAGTCATGGCCATGATGCATCGTGTGACCGAACCGGGGGGTACGGGACGCGCAGCGAGGCTGGACAGCGTTTCGGTGGCCGGCAAAACCGGAACGGGGCAGAAAGCGGTCGACGGTCGCTATTCCGATACGGCGTACACCGCTGCCTTCGTGGGGTTTTTCCCAGCGGAAACCCCTGAAATAAGCATGATTGTCGTGGTCGATGAACCGAAACCGAGATATACCGGTGGCGCCGTGGCCGCACCGGTTTTCCGCCAGATTGCCGAGCCGCTTGTCCGCTACCTTGATATCGCGGATCCGGCAACGCGCCTGGCCCGAACACCTCAAGATGGGTTTTCCGAATGAAGTTACATGCATTGCTCCGGCCCGCCGGAATCCTTGTGAAGGCGCCCCATAGTGAACGTGACGTTACCGACGTGGCCTGCGATTCAAGACGGGTACGGCCCGGTACGCTGTTTGTTGCCTTGAAGGGACAGACGCATGACGGCTTGGCATTCGTTGATGATGCCGTCGAGCGCGGCGCCGTGGCCGTTGTCAGTTCCCAGCCGCTGAAGGTTCGCGGCGGCATCCATGTCGTTACCGCTCCGGATACCCGCGCTGCCTATGCAATCACAAGCGCCGTGTTGCATGGATACCCCTCGCGGGGAATGCAGGTTTGCGGGATTACCGGGACGAACGGGAAAACGACGGTCGCCTTCATGCTGCGCGAGATGCTGCGCAAGGCAGATGCCCGGCCCGGCATGATCGGAACCGTGCAATACGAAATCGGCTCGCGAAGTATTCCCGCCCTGCGGACGACGCCGGACGCAGGCGAAATACAGCAACTGCTGGCGCAAATGGTGCAGGCCGGTTGCCGATCCGCCGTGATCGAAGCTTCATCCCATGCAGCCGACCAGAAACGTGTCTGGTCCGTCGAGTTCGATGTCGGTGTTTTCACCAATCTAACCCGGGATCATCTCGATTATCATGGCAGCATGGAAAACTATTACCAGGCAAAACGGACATTTTTCCTGCGCTTGGCTGGCCATGAAAAACCGGCGGTCGCCGTCCTGAATGCCGACGATGCCGCCGGTCGCCGCCTGGCTGAGGATGCCGACATTCGGGTCGCCAAATTGACCTACGGCAAAGCGGCGAACGCGGATGTGCGCATCCTTGATGTCGTAACAGATATTGCCGGAAGCCGAATGACCGTCGCTTCACCCTGGGGGCAATGCCGGTTGCGAATCAAGTTGCTCGGTCACTACAACGTGTGCAACGCCTTGGCCGCATTCACCGCCGGCGGCGCTTTGGGCCTTGATCCCGCGGTCATGGCGTCGGCGTTACGAACAATGGCCGCCGTTCCGGGTCGGTTGGAGGAAATCGCGTGTGACAACGAGTTTCGTGTGTTTGTGGATTATGCGCATACGGACGATGCCCTGGAAAATGTGTTGGCCACCCTGCGGCCGCTGACCCGCGGCCGCTTGATTGCGGTCTTTGGTTGTGGCGGGAACCGTGATCGCAGCAAACGCCGGGCAATGGGCGCCGCCGCCGACGCCGGCGCCGATATCGCGGTGGTGACATCGGATAACCCCCGCAAGGAGGAACCCGAGGTCATTATCCGCGATATCCTGGCGGGATTTTCGCGCGAACGGTCGCCATTGGTTGCCGTGGACCGCCGTGAGGCGATTCGTGAAGCGCTGGCCTTGGCCCGCAAGGACGATGTGATCCTGATTGCCGGAAAAGGCCATGAAACGTTTCAGGAATTTGCGCATACCGTCGTTCCGTTTGATGATCGCGAGGTGGTACGCTCAATTCTGGGTGTCGAACGCAGCGCAACGCAGCGAAAGGCGGTTTCCCGATGAGACTCGATCCCTTGAAAATGGCGGAAACCACCCATGGGCGCTGGGATCCACATCCGCCGCCGGCCTGCATGGACGCCGTATCCCAGGATACGCGGCGGTTGCAAGGCGGTGAACTGTATGTGGCGTTGCGGGGACCGCATTTTGACGGACACGACTTTGTCGCCGACGCAAAACGCGGCGGTGCGGCCGCCGCCATGGTGTCGGCTGAATTTCGCGATGACGCCGTTGCCGGCTGGCCGCTGCTGAGGGTGGCCGATACCCGGCAGGCGTTGATGGATCTCGCGGCCGGCATACGCGCCGCATGGGCCGTGAGAATTGTCGGAATCACCGGCAGCGTGGGAAAAACCACGGTCAAGGACATGATTGCGCAGTTGTTGAGTGGTTGCGATGACAGGGTTCCGGTGGCGCGAACCTACGAGAACTGGAATAACGATATCGGGGTCCCGTTGAGTTTACTGAATTCACCGCCGGATGCCCGTTATGGCGTGTTTGAAATCGGTACCAACCATCCCGGCGAATTGATGCCGCTGGCACGCTTGCTGCAACCGCAGGTGGGTGTGGTGACCAATGTCGGTCCGGCGCATTTGGAACATTTCGGAAGTTTGCAGGCCATCGCGCATGAAAAAGCGGCCTTGCTGCGCGCGCTTCCGGCGGGCGGAACCGCCGTCCTGAACCGTGATCATGCCGGCTTCGATAGCTTGCGGCAGGCGGCGACTTGTCGCGTGGTGACGGTCACCATGGCGGCGGGAACGCGTTCCGACTATCGCGGTCTGGAGATCGACCCCCTTGACGGGGGAATGCTGCGATTGCATTTTCTGGACGTTACCGGAGAACGCCGTCAACTGACTGCGCCGGTCAGTGGCCGACACCAGGCCGCCAATCTTTTGCTGGCCGTGGCGACGGTTCGGCAACTCGGCTGTGATTGGGACTGGATTACGGAAGCGGCACAAACCCTGCGTATGCCGTCCATGCGTTGGCAGCGTGTGCAGCGAAAGGGAATTACGCTGATCAATGATGCCTACAACGCCAATCCGCTTAGTATGCATGCCGCGCTGGAAACGTTTGCCGGGGAAACCGTAGCGATTAGCGGCCGCCGCTGGCTGGCGCTGGGCGGAATGCTCGAGTTGGGCGATGAAACGGTTGCCGCCCATCGCGAAATCGGCGCCCGGATTGCCGGGGGATCCTGGCACAGACTCATTACGGTGGGTGATTTGGCGAGCGAAATTGCCGCCGGCGCCCGCGATGCCGGGTTTTCAGCGGAGTCCATCCGGGAATGCCGGGA
>PXCX01000198.1 GCA_003565195.1 PVC group bacterium
ACTGCAAGGCCGCGAATTGGGAGATTAAAGTAGACAATCTATTGTTCAATTCAAGCCCGTAAGGGCCTGTAGACGGAGCCGCGACGTCTACGATCCTGTGCTTTTATGTCCGTGAACGGATGCGAATTTTTTAATCAACCGAAAGGCAAAAACATGAAGATCAAAACAAGTGGTATCATCATGGCGGTAGCGGCGGGATGGATGGCGGTACAGCTTGTGTCGGCGAATCCGATTTATGTCGACCTCAACGCCACCGGCGCCAACAACGGTTCGTCCTGGGTAAATGCTTACGTCAATCTCCAAACGGCGATTGATGCGGCCGGTGACGGTGACACGCTCTGGGTTGCCGAGGGAACCTATCAGAACAACTACGACGACAACGACTCCTTTGTGATCGACAAGGCCGAGTTGACGTTGTACGGCGGGTTCACCAACGGCATGGCAGCCCTGGATGATCGTGATGCGACGGCCTATCCGACGATTCTGGATGGTGACAATGCGCGGCATGTTTTGGCCCTTACGCAGAATGGCACGGATATCACCCTGGACAGCCTCACGGTTCAGCGTGGAAGATTGCCCGTAGCGCCCGGCGGCGGCGGGATCCGCGCAAATCTCACCGGTGAGAACACACTCGTCATGCGCAATTGCCGGATACTGAACACCTCGCACAGTAGCGCGCACGGGGAAAGAAGCGGAGCTGGATTGTACGCCGCGAATGTACACGTCACGATTGAAGACTGTCTGTTTCAGGGCAATACTACGTTTGGAGTAAACGGCAGCCGCGCCGGCGGTATTTATCTCACCGGCGGCAGCCTGACAGTGCGCGATACGAGATTCTTCGAGAACGGCAGCGGGCACCACAACAATTCGCTTTGCGGCGGCGGAGCGGCTTGGATCCTCAACGCCCCGGCCTCGTTCTCAAACAGCGTCTTCCATGCCAACACGGCGAACTCCTCCGCACGCCAGGAAAACGCGTTTGGAGGTGCGCTGTTTTTTTCCGGTGCGGGACACGCGATCACGCTCGACAACTGTGTGCTGACGGAAAACACCGGATATCAGGGCGGCGCGATCGCGGTCGGCAGCGGGACGCTGGTTCTCCGCCACGGTACCGTCGCCGGCAACAGCGCCCTGGGCAACGGCGCCGAACGTGGCGGCGCGATCTATCTGCTAGGCATTAACCATCAAGAGGGAGCTGACGGCGGCGGATCGATGTACGCCACCAACACGATTTTCCGGGGCAACCAAGCGGTGGAAGGCAAGGTGGTATATTGTCCCGGCACGTCTTCCGCCCATTTCCACTATTGCAACGCGGAGGGAACAGACGGCGCCTACTTCCAAGGTAATGTCACGATTTCCAATCTGACAACCAACGATCCTCTCTTCGCCGACGCATACGCGAACGTGCATCTCAAAAGCGCCGAAGGACGGTGGGATCCCGATACGGAGAATTGGGTTTTCGACGCCGTCACCAGTCCTGCCATTGATGCCGGCGATCCGGACAGCGATTTCAAGCACGAACTTGATCCAGACGGTGGCCGGGTAAACCTGGGCGCCTATGGGAACACGCCGTTGGCATCGAAAAGCCTGACCGCTGAAGCGCCACAGGTGGAAAACCGGGATCCCGCGGTATTCCAGACCATGGCCGTGATGCAAGGGGAATTGGTGTCCGGAACCCCGTCGGATATTACGTTTTGGTATGGAACCAACATGACCAGCCTCGATCTTTCGGTCACCTTGCCGTTCCGGCAAGCGACCGGTTCGGTCTTCAGCGTATCGGTGGGCGACTTGGAACCGAATGCCCAGTACTGGTACGTCGCCGTGGCGAGCAACGCGGCGGGAGAGAACACCGACACGGCGCAACAGACCTTCAGCACCACTGTGGCGCTGGACGGTGGCGCGGAGATCCTGCATGTGGACAAGAATGCGCCGAGTCCGGCGGAAACGGGCCGGGATTGGTGCAACGCGTTCAAGACGGTCAAAGCTGCCCTGGCGTCGGCAAGCGGCACGACCAACACCCTGTGGATAGCGCAGGGGACCTACGCGGACGGCGGCACGGCGGCCATCGGCGCCAGCGTGAACGTGTACGGAGGGTTTACCAACGGAATGACCCAGTTTGAACAGCGAAACCCGGCGACCCATCCGGTGATCCTTGACGGCGAAAACATGCGCCGCATCGCCGAGGTTACCGCCGACGGTCTTTCGGTTTTTATTGACGGCGTCACCCTGCAACACGGGATCGCGTTTGATACGCCCGGTGGCGGCGCCATCCTGGCCAATCGCACGGGCTCAGGCAACTCGATCGCGTTACGCGATTGCCGGATTCTGAACAACCGGTCGGTGGTGAGAGAAAATCGCAATGGCGCGGGCATCTACGCCGCCAACATCGATCTCACGCTTGACGAGTGCTTGCTCGAGGGCAACAGCACCCACGGCCTCAACAACACCCGCGGCGGCGGCATCTATCTGACCGGCGGCAGCTTGACGGCACGGGACACAAGCTTCATCGCCAACCGGGGCGGAAGCCACAGTGGTGCGCTGTCCGGCGGCGGCGCGGCGTGGATACTGAACGCGCCGGTGGCATTCACGAACTGCTCGTTCGTCAGTAATACGGCGAACTCGCATAACTCACAGAATGTGCAGCGCGCGGGCGCGCTGTATTTGTCGATCGGCGCCGCGCGCACGGCGCAACTGGTCAACTGCCAGTTCAGGGATAATGTCTGCCGTCGACGGGGCGGCGCCATCGTGGTGGACAGCGGCACCGTGAACATACGTAATGCTTCATTCACCTCAAACTCGATTGACGAAACGGATGAGGGGAATGACAGCATGGGCGGCGCGATCTATGTCGGAGGCGGCACGGTGAACGTGAAAAACTCGATCCTCTGGAACAACACCTCTTTCGCTGGCGCCGAGATCTACGCGACCGGGGAAGACACCACGGCGAATATAGCGTATACGCTGATCACCTCCACCAATTCGCCCGACGATGTGGCGGCGCTGGACGGCGCCAGTATGACGTTCGCCGACGGCATCCTGGAGGATAAGAATCCCTTGTTCGCCTCGGAGACGGATCTGCATCTGCAATCGCGCATGGGGCGCTGGGATCCGGTGGCCGAAGCGTGGACCTCGGATGAGGTATCCTCCCCGGCAATCGACGCGGGCGATCCGGCGGATCTTGGTTGGCAGAACGAACCGCGCCCCCACGGCGGCCGGATCAATCTGGGCGCCTACGGCGGTACGCCGTACGCATCCCAGACCTGGGTTGATCACGGATCGCTGTTCATCATTCGCTGAACGAAAACAATATCAGCGGCATCCCCCGCAGGAAGATCAGTCTGTGGTCTTTCCGACGCGGGCGGATCCGCCCGCGGCGGGTTTGTCGCCGCACCCCAAATTCTTCGGTCTCCCAACTTACTCAAACCCCTTCCTCCCTTTTCACTCTTAATCTCATGGCTCCTCCGCGGAATCTGTGGGCAAAGAATGGTACCGGTGCGAGCGAGAATGAGGTGAGGGGCATGGGAAAACGGGTGTTTTTCGGCCAGGCGGACAAGACTATTCGGTAGCGGGATATTTCGGGTAATAGAGAGCGGTTAAGCGGGTCGGGTAAGGGTATCCGACCTGCTTCCACCGTGCGGCGATTGTCGCTTCAGGCATCCACAAGAGATCACGTCTACCCACCGATTTTGCGAAAGACCCGGAAGATTTAATTGTCTATCAGAAACTACGCCTCGGCCGGGACTAGCGCCCGGCAGAGGGGGCCCGCATTCGCGGGCAGTCCCGGCCGAGGCGAACGTCCAACATCGAACATCGAAGTTAAGAAAGGCCTCTCCAGATTCCCCATTTCGATGTTCGATGTTGACTGATCGATGTTCGATGTTCAAAGTAGACAATTTATTGTTCAGTTACCAAGCGTAAGGGCCTATTCGTTATCAGGAATGCATCCGGATGCTCAACGGCCCGAACCCTGAACCCTGGAACCTGAGTCGTTACGATGGATGACTCGAGAGCGGTCGCCTTCGCCGGAGATCTTCTGCCAGGCGCGCCGGCCGTCATTGCTGATCAGCGCGCCGGTCAGTTCTGGCAGCGCGGCGGCCGTTTCGAAAGCGCATGCCGCGTAGTCAATGGATTCTATCCTCGCGGCGTAGCCGTCCCTCTCCGCCGCCACCGTAAGTTTATCGGTATCCGTTCACAGGTATAAACCGAGAAGCGCGAGTCTAACATTCGGTCAATTCCGCCACAGACCTTCATTCAGGCTGCTGCCGTGTCCCAGATACATACCTTTATTATTCAACCGATGCTGCACTTCCTGCACAATCACATCCACTGCCGCCTGAAATGTCTCGGCGCCGAAGTCAGCGGATGCATCCTGGGGCGCCATTTTCCCGCCCGCGCCGACAAGCGGTTCGCCTTTCGGCGGCAACAGACTCAAGTCAACGGTTTCCGGATGTAATGCCAGCATATGTGAAGTTTCCCAGCCGCCTGCGTGATCACCTGCCTGAGGATAGCGGTCTTTCACCGTCAGAAAATCAACACATGCCCAGGCAAGCATTCCGTCTTTACGTCTGGTATGATTACGCTGATTGAACTGCAGGATCGCCGAACGGGCGTGATCGATCAGCGGATAATGTCCCGCCACAAGCACTCCCAGCTCAAACCCCAGCGTTTCCGCTTCTGCCAGGATATGCAGCAGCAGTTTATGATAATTCAATGCCTGCTCAGTTGCGCAGAACGGCTGGCTTGCAGCCGTGAAATTCTCTGGCGACAACCCCATTCCGGCGGCAATCTTGTCTCGATCCGCCGCATTAGCTTCCATTAGCGATTCCAGACGGCTTTCCCCATAATAAAGCGGTGGGAAAACCAGGCCGCCGCCTTGTTGCGCGCACATTAACGCCAACCCATGCGCCTGGAGCGTGTCTGTTCCGACAGGATTATGCACCCCATGCCATTCCAGCGTCCCGACAGGAATATAAACCACCGGACACGCTTCCCGTGCCGCCACAATCTGGGCCGGCCGTAACCGTTCGTATCGTACTTCCATATTCATGCTACATCCTTCTGTTAAATCCTAGCTAGCTAGAGCCTGTCCGAAAAGGTCTTTTCGTCCAGGTGTGTTCAGAGTTCGGAGTTCAGAGTTCAGTACCTTTTTCGCTTGACAAAGAGTGTCGCAACATGCTAGTGTTCAACAACTTA
>PXCX01000150.1 GCA_003565195.1 PVC group bacterium
CAGCCAAAAAACGTACCCGGGCCCATTGCCACCGCCGTTGACGGCCAGACAATCAAAGCGCCGTTTCCTGCCGCAAACGGAGTTACCGTACTGGATCTGGATGCCCCGCCGATCCAGCCCGATCCTCTGAAGCTTGACCTGTTGCCTGACCGTATCACAGACCTGCGTAAAACCCGCAGCGTCTGCAATCTTGATGAAGTCGTGGCACATTGCCGAAGCGAGCTTGAAGTCTTCACTATGCTTACCTGGCACATTGGACACCTGTGGCCCCACAGCAACTACTGGCCCTGGCCAGAGGGTGACCAGAGGCATATTTTCTGGAAGCGCGGGCATGAGATTATTCCCGACATAACGGCGGGCAAGGCCGGAGGAATGTGCGGCGGCTACGCGCACATTATGGAAGAAGTATTCTGGTCTTTCGGTTTCGATGCCCGGCGCATTCAGGTGAGGGGACACAGCAGTTTCGAGGCCTACAGCAATCAGTTCGACCGTTGGGTCATCTGCGATGCCTCCTATAACAGGGCCTGCCATCTTCTTGCCGGTCCGGACGTCAAACCGGTCGGCGCCCGCGAGGTTATCCGGGCACATGAGAGGAGTGAATTTGATCCGGCAGCACTCTCAGCGTTTAATGTCATGATCTGCAGCAGGGAGAATCTGCGGCCGAAAGAGCTGCCGGATAACGCGTACGGTTACCCCGGCATGCAGACCGACCACTATGACAGCATCGGCGTCGCCGTCAACAAAACGGGACAATACGGCAAGCGTGCATCCACAAGCAGGGGCGACCACTTTCACGCCTGGTACTTCATGCCTTGTGATCGCGGATTCTTCTCCGGTAATTCCCCGGTAGGGAAGAAGAATCTTCTCGTTGATGACCTGGAAATCCTATATCCCAGTCGAAACCGGTGCAAAGTAAGCACTGCCTGGAGGAAAAAAGGTGCAACTCTTAAACTCACATGCGAGCCTGTGGGTGTGACTTTCTTTGATCATGTCGAAATCGAGGTCGATGGGAATGTAAGCCGACTTAAAGGCAAGTGCTTTGACTGGCATCTGCATGATGGAGTCAACCGGATAAGCATTCGCACCGTCAACAAACTCGGCGCCAAGGGTTACCCGTACAGCATGAGCCTGCACAGATCGCCTGCGACATCGAAGTGAGAACGCGATATAATTTATATATTTTATATTTATATATTTATTTCAGTAGCATCCCATAGGGATGCGGAATGTTGGAATACTGGAATTATGGAATGTTGGTAAATAGTGCAAATATGATGCTTACGTTTTCAGATTCCGGTGATGCGCCAATTCTGCGTTGCATGTTTTCCGGCTTGCTGAATAACGGGTTTGGCCTTCTATCATTATTCCAATCTTCCATAATTCCTTTATTCCATGGGATGACAGTGTATTTATTTCATATTTAGGGACAGAAAATTAATCGGAAACGCACAACCCAACAGATATTATATTCAGCGAAAGCTGGCATTTAGAAAAGGAGAATGAGATGAAAAAATCGCTTGCCACTGCCGTTCTGTTGATCACCTTCCTCGCTCAGACGGAGGTCTCCGCCAGCGAATACGGTGGGTTCACCCTTCAAACCGACGAGACGAATGCCTATCTCCCCGTCTCACTGAGGTTCCGAGCGCATCCGGAACTCGAACTGCTCCATCCGACCCTTGCGCTCAACCACTTTTTCACCACCTTCGAATTCCGGAATAAATACTACCTTGAAGAGAATCGCCATGTTTGGGGTGAACGGGATGACCCGCGTTTCCGCGTTGATGTCGCCCCGGATGTGTCGGCGCCGGCGCCGGCCGTTGAGGGTGACTTTCAAGGAGAGGCATTTACGTATGCATCCTCTTACGCGACGATTACCCGCCAACTCCTTTTTCATCGGAGTGAACCCCGTTTCCGGATCGTCTATGGCATCGAGCCGACGCGGGAAATGATGATCCACATGTCCGGGATGTTTGGAGTTGGACTCCGCCTTGAGGAATCCTTCACGGTGCGGGAAATCCTCGACGAGCGCAATCCCGACGGAGAACCGTTGAAGGGAGAGGGAGCTTCTTACAGCGTCCGTCTTTACAACAGTGGGCCGGTCGCCTTTACCGCTCCCGAGGAGACGGTGAGTATCCTCGTGTCCGCCACTCTGAGCCGCCCGTTTGCGGATCGGCTGATTCGCCTCCAACCTGGGGAAGCCTTTTCGATTACCCTCGACGCGGAGATCTTTCATAACGACCGCGAGGCACTCCTCGCGATGATGCGTTCCCGTCGGGACGAGATGTCTCCCGAGGACGCTCCATACCGCCTCTTTGTTACCGGCATGAACATCCTCGGCCGGCAGGACGAGGAGAAAGGCGAAGCGATCCTCCGCGAAGTGGCCGACCTCAAACCCGAATTCTATGAACCCTACATGCATATCGCCGAATACCGTCTCCGGAACGGAATCGACGGGGTTGTCCGGGGAATCTCGCGGGGGGAGGCCTACCATGAGGCTGCCTTCCGAATGCCCTACAACTACGGAATTATCCTCCGTGGTGGCGATTATCTCCATGACGAGCGCCTTACCGGGGACCAGCACCGCCTTCTCTTCTTTAACCTGATGGCCGCGCTCGAGAACACCCTTTTCTATCCCACGTACTACCGATCGCTCTCCGCTGCCTTCAATCGCCGGGATCTAGACACCATCGCCTGTGCCATCCTGCGCCAGGCGCTCTGGGCGGTCGATAACTACCCCGTTTCGGAGTCACGCCGCGAACAGAGACGCAGCCAGATCAGCAATGGAATTGAAACGTTGGCAAAGCGTCTTCTCGAGGAGCCGCCCCCGGTCGCCGCCACCCCGGTTGAGATTCCGGCGATCAAGGATCGGAACGATCCGGCGGAACGTCTTGACCTTCTTGAAACGATATTCATACTCGAAGAGGTTCGCTTTGATCCGATCTCCTACCGCGAACTTGCCGGAACCCTCGAATCGATAGGGCTTCTTTCCGTTGCGAACGCTATTCACAGACAGATCCTCTGGGCGCTTGAAAACATCGAGGTTTCGGAGGACCGGCGTGTTGAGCGTGGCGAGATCGAAGAGGACATCGCGCGCCTCGAAGCGCGGCTTCTCGGGGATCTTACCGCCGATCCCCCTGCACCGATTCCGGTTCGCCCACTCGACGAAGCAACCGCACAGTAAGTGATTTGATCCTGAACGGGGTCTGCATGCCTGGCCGCGTCGCGACAATCGACCCGCCGTAAAATTTTCGAACAAAATGAGGTGCTAATATGGCCAAGATCAAACAGTCGTTTTGCCTGCCCTGCTTCAAGCCGGCCGGCATGGAAGCGGGTGATTTCTTCCGGACAGTCGCAGATATGGGCTATTCCGCCGTGGAAATATGGTCCAGGGACGAAAGTTTTGGAGAACTGATCGAAGCCGTCCGAAGCGCCGGGTTGCGTTTGGCAAGCATGGCGGGGCATCAAACGCTCGAAGACGGCCTGAACAAGATGTCGAACCATGACCGTATAGAATCGGAGCTGGTTGAATCTATCGACCTGGCGGCGCAGAACAACGTGCCGGGGCTCATCTGTTTCAGCGGCAACCGCAACGAAGGACAGTCGGACGAAGAGGGGCTCTCCACCTGCGTCGAAGGGCTGAAGCGCGTGATAAGCTATGCTGAAGAAAAAAGAGTGAACCTCAACATGGAGCTGCTGAACTCGAAGGTCGATCATCCCGGATACCAGTGCGACAGCAGCGAATGGGGTTTCAGGCTGTGCAGGAGGGTCGACAGCCCGCGAATGAAACTGCTTTATGATATATACCACATGCAGATCATGGAAGGCGATATCATCCGCACGATAAAGGAAAACATCGAACACATCGGCCACTTCCATACCGCCGGAAATCCCGGCAGGAACGAGCTCGACGATTCTCAGGAACTGAACTACCGGGGCATATGCCGTGCGATAGCCGGCACGGGCTATGATCTCTATCTCGCACATGAGTTCCGGCCCGCCTCCAAAAACTGGGAAGAAGCCTTGCAAGAAGCCTTTGATATCTGCAATTATTAGGAACATGAAACCGTCGTGAGCAAATTCGATTTTTTCGATGCGGTTTGCATGCTCGGCCGCGGGCTCAAGTCCGGGGCCGGCGAACCATACAGGTCGGACGATCTGCTTGAGAGTATGGATCGTGTGGGCATAACGGAAGCTCTGGTGCTCGACAGCCTCAGCCGTCAGTACCACCCTGCACCTGGCAACAAACGGATTATAGAGACCGTGTCCGGGCGCCCCCGTCTTCATCCGGCGTGGACGGCGCTTCCGCACGGCGCAACCGATGAACACCATCCCCCGGAGGAGATGCTCCGGAGGATGAAAAAACACCGGGTGGGCGCCCTGTTCTTTTTTCCCGTACAGTATGGTTTCCGGTTGTGTGACTGGGCGGTGGATGCGTTTTTCGAGCCGGTTGCGGACGGAAACGTGCCCGTTTTCGTCAATTACAACGACAGCCGGTGCATGGCGGCGGATGCCTGCCGTTGGGAGGAACTGGTGGATTTCTGCCGTCGCTGGCCTGCCATGCCGGTGATTCTGACAGAGTACCGACTCCGGCTCAAGAATCGCATGCTTTACCGTGCGCTGGATGCATGCGAGAATCTGCACCTTGAACTCAGCGGCTACTGGCTCTACCGGGGTATAGAGTATCTCACGCAACACTGGGGCGCCGGGAGGCTTATATTCGGCAGCAACTGGCCGCATCTTGATCCGTCATGCACCGCGGCGACCGTTGCCATGGCCGAGATTGATGAAGCCGACAAGCGACTGATCGCTGGCGGGAACCTGCGCCGGCTCATTAACTGGTGCGGGGCGAAACATGTGGAGACTCAGTTGCCGCGTCCTCCGGATGATTTCTCGGCTTTTGCACGGACCGGAGAGAGACCCCGGGATATGACCTTTCTGGATTGTCATGGGCATCTCGGCGGGCATTCGCCGAATTATCACATACCGGACTCCACCATTGAAAGCACGGTGGCGGATATGGACAGGGTGGGCGTTCGAAAGGCCTTTGTTTTCAGCTTCAGCGTGGTCCACGGCGACGAACGTTTTGGTAACGATCAGGTGGCCGATGCTCTCCGTGAATATCCCGACAGGTTCACCGGCTTCGCCGGCATAAATCCGCATCGCGGCCGGGACGATATCCTTGCCGAGCTGCGTCGTTGCCGCGATATGGGGTTTCGGGGCATTAAGCTGATTCCACAATATCAGGATTTTCCCTCCGAGGATCCTCTCATCGATCTGTGCTGCGAATGGGCACATGAGAACCGGTGGGCTGTTTTGAATCACGGGTGGGGAGAGCCACGGCACCTGGAGCGGCTGCTCGAGAGGTTCCCCGGCGCCGTCTTCATAACCGGCCATGCCGACTTTCGCTGCGCCCCCTTGGCACGCCAGTATCACAACCTCTGGATATGCACCTGTCCCGTACATCGTCCACGGGACTGCGAGAAACTGGTTGAGGCCGCCGGCGCCGGCCGTGTGATGTTCGGCTCCGATTTTCAGGATCTTCCCATCTCGTGGGGGCTGGGCCCCATACTGCAGGCCAAACTCAGCACCGCGGAAAAGCGTCTGATTCTGCATGAAAACATGCAGGAGATACTGACACGCCACCTGTCAGCATTCTGACAAGCAAGCCGCACTGGCGGCGTTGAAGAAGTCGCTTTTGTATCAGGCGTTTGCCGGGGAGTTGTGACCCGAGTGACCGGATTGACAATGAGATCAATAAGGTCAATCCGGTCCACCCACCCACCACCCCGAGTGCGCCCCGCACACCAAACCCGAAGTGCCTTATCCCTCGTATGCCGTCATGACGCGGGCAACTTCCTGGATCGAGGTGATGCCGGCGGCAGCCTTTTCCACCCCGTCCTGAAGCATCGTCTTCATGCCGTCCTCGCGGGCAATCTTGTCCAGACGAGCGGCGTCCGCATGCGCGCAGATTGCATCCTTGAGCCGGTCCGTCATGAATAAGACCTCGTAAACGGCGCTGCGTCCGCGATAGCCAAGGCCGCACTGATCACAGCCGACCGCTTCATAGTACTGCGCGTCACGGATGGCTCGAATCACGGTCCGCAACGAGCCGGGCAGATCGCAGGCGACTTCACCACGCCGGATTGTATCAACCACGGGTGCGGGAAACACATCCGGGGACTTGGCCATGCCGGCGGACACGTCGTCGCCCAAGCCTGTCTCACTTGTTTCCATGATTCGCGGTTCCCTCGGCGCCACGCCCCACCGGCGCATGCATCCAATCATATAACCGGTCAGCACCGGAATTGTTTCACGAACCTGCAAACATTTCTCATGGCGTCAGATATCCACCCGCAACAGAGCGAATCGCGAAGATTGGCGGAGGGGGAGGGATTTGAACCCCCGGTACCCTTGCGGGTACTCATGATTTCGAGTCATGCGCATTCGACCGAACTCTGCCACCCCTCCGAACAAATTGGATGTCGTTACCGTAACGATCAGTTAAGATCATCAGGAATCGGTTGACGCAAAATCTATCATATTGTCGATGAAACTCAAGCAAAAAACGAGGGTCCCAGCGGCGAAGAAATCGCGATTGCGCCCCATTAAGCCCGGAAACGCGCAGAGGTAGACAGGCACGGCATTGCGTGCTATCTTTATGAGGTTTTTTGATACGCAGTATGGTTTCGTGCAGAATCAGGTGCAACAAGCGTTTCCGGGACACGGACAACACCAGTAAAAGGAAGATAAATGCCATTATCCACCTACCTGGCGGCACACATAGGTTCTGCCGTCATCGATCCAGTTGAACCGCTCACCGCCGGTGATTTGTCGGAATTTGAACTTATCTTTACGGCCGGTTATTTCGGCATTGATGATAGTGGCAGCCTGAAAATCGTATGGCGATTCGCAAGCGATATGGCAAAACCTCAGTTTGCCGATCCGGCGGCGCCGAATTACGTCAGCATCGCCGCATCCAATGGTGCGGTTCTGGAATGCCGGTTCGATGTCAAGAACAATATCCGTCCCTGGGGGAAAACGATTTATATCAAAATAGTCAAAGGCTATTTAACGGCAGGCGATCAAATCAGGGTCCGGTTTGGCGATCGCCGCGGCGGCAGTCCCGGTATTCGCGTGCAGACGTTTTGCGAGGATACCTTTGAGTTGAAGGTTTTGGTGGATGCCTTCGCCACCTGCGACTACGTGGAATTGCCGTACAGCCCGACCCTCAAAATCGTGCCGGGAAAGGCGGTCCGCTTCCACGCGATTATGCCGACCCAACGCGTTCCGGGCCAGATATTCAATCTGCATCTCAAGGCGGAGGATATCTGGGGCAACCCGACGGTCCCGGATTATCCGATGGTTGGGCTCGATGCCGATTTGCCGGTCGAAAACCTGCCGCGTTCCATCGCATGGCCGGCCGGTCAGCCGGTGTTGACACTGGAGAATCTAGTAGTCCATCATACCGGCGACCTGCGTATCCGGATAATCGATCCCGTCACATCGCAACAGCTTGCCACGGCCAATCCCATGCGGCTTGTCCGGGAAACAGGTTGCTCTCCCTTTTGGGGTGACCTGCATGGTCAGAGTGAGGAAACAATTGGCACCAATTCCGTGCATGATTATTTCGCGTTTGCCCGTGATCGTGCCTTTTTGGATGTCAGCAGCCATCAAGGTAATGATTTCCAGATCACACGTCAGTTTTGGCAGGTATTGAACCAAACGACGGCTGCATTCAATCAGGCGGGGCGGTTTGTGGCCATTCCAGGATACGAGTTTTCAGCCAACACAGCGCTCGGCGGCGATCACAACGTGTTTTTCCGCCATGAAAACGAAACCATACATCGCTCCAGTCATGCCCTGGTGGCCGATTTGTCAGACGCTGATACCGATCGCCATGTCGCCCGGGAACTGTTCAAAACCCTGCGTCAGCGCAACGCTTTTATTTACGCGCACGTCGGCGGCCGCTATGCCGACTTGCGGCATGCTGCGGCCAGTCCGATCGACTTGGCTGTCGAAATCCATTCCGCTTGGGGCACCTTTGAATGGCTGTTGCACGATGCCTTCGATCTCGGTCTCAGGGTTGGCGTGGTGGCCAACAGCGACGGGCATAAAGGACGCCCCGGCGCCAGCTATCCCGGCGCGTCCCAATTTGGATCCTATGGCGGCCTGACCTGCTTTCTGTGTCCGGAATTGACTCGTGATGCGATTTTTGATGCGCTGCGCCACCGGCATCACTACGCGACGACCGGCGTACGGCTGCTGTTGGACGTCAAACTCGGTAACACTAAACAGCAGGCCAGGATGGGCGATGTTTTAACGTTGCTTGATGATGAACTTACGCTGAAACTCGAACTGCTCTCGCCATCGGCCATTGAAAAGGTTGACATATTCGACGGGAAAACCATCATCGATCACTGGCAGGCACCATGTGATCGGGATAGCCGCCGGATCAAGATATTATGGGAAGGAGCGGAATACCGGGGTCGCGGACGGGAAACGGTTTGGGACGGTGGTCTGAAGCTGTCGGGGAATGCGTGTGAGTCGGTAACCACGGTTAATTTCTGGAATCCGGACCGGCCATTGGTCCAGCCTGATTCTCGCCATATCTCCTGGCAATCAATCACAACCGGAGGGGTGGCGGGTTGCGACATTGTATTGAAGCATGCCACGGAAGGGCAGCTTGCGTTGGAGACACCACTGATTCAGATGGAGCTTCCCGTGGCTGAGATAACCTCGAAGGAGACCGTTTTCCCGGCTGGCGGACTGGGGCGCCAAGTGCGCCTTTTCCGTATTCCGCAAGAGAACCCCAACGATGCGCTGACCTTGACACGCCAAATCCGGTTGCCGCTCTCTGGCGAGCATCCGATCTATGTTCGCATCCAACTTTCTGACGGGCATCTGGCTTGGTCCAGTCCGATTTATGTTCAGCGGCAACCGCAAGAATGAAATCACAAATCAGGGGGGGCAGAACCCAAGTGCCCTAAAGTTACGTGCCCGCGACGGTGCAAACGGAATGTCTTCGATTCGCCAGCCCTGATCAAACGGCTTTCAGTTGCTTGACGGCTTCGACAATCACAGCGGTATCCTGGGTTGCCAGCAACCTGTTGACGCTAGCGGGCGGATTGGGAATGCCGTATCCGGTCGGTTCGCCGGGGCTGGTATCGCCATCATACATGATGACGGGAATATCGCGCGTATGTGGAATATTCTTCAAAAGCGATGCAATCGCATCGCCGTTCATTCCGCGCATGATCCGCTTTATCACGATTACGGCGGGCTTATCCGATGTCGCCTTTTCCAGCGCTTGCGGACCGGTATCGGCGACTGTCACCGCATAACCAGCTTTTGATAGTTCACTGCTTAACCGAACAACAATCGCCGTTTCATCTTCGGCAAGCAATACCAACGGACGCCTGCCTTTTTCGTGCTTTTTCAATATTTCCTGAATCTTGCCCAGTAATTCATTGCCATTGCATGGCTTAGCGATGAATCCATCGACAGCCACATCGTCAAAAAAGGATTCCGTGCCGGCGCGAGCCGTGAAAACCAGCACCGGATACGGCAAATCACCCCGATCATTCATTATTCGACGCAGAAACCCAAAACCGCCAATGCCGGGCATATTCAAATCCAAAAGCACTATGTCGGGACTAAACCCTTCAACCTTTTTTAATCCGGCTTCCGCGCAATCAGCCGTAGTAACATCAAAACCCCGGAATTTCAAGAAATCTCCCAGGCCACCGGTTATGTTGGGGTCGTCATCAACGAGTAACACATGTTTTTTTTGCTCGGTTGTCATTGTCTCTCCTTCTGAATCCGATCTATTAGCCCATTAATCGCAAACGCCATTCTCTCGCAGGAATCGGCAAACTTTCGAATGTAAACCCTCAAACCATCGGGCAATGATCCGGCCGCGCCATCAAGCAGATTGGCGAGATCGAATGTCATTGCGGTTAAAGGGTTTTTTAATTCATGGGATATGGCGGTTACCAGTTGGCGATCGGTTAATGCATAATTGCCGGAATTCGATCCGCGATAAAGCGCACGCTCGTGCGCGCTCCGAATAACCCGCGCCAACATACAACCGTCATATTGTCCCGTTGCCAGATAGTCATCGGCGCCATGCTTGATTCCAAAGAGCCCGGTTTGATCTTCCGGCGCTAAAACCACGACAGGGACGCTGCCTGCAACGATGCTAAGCGCACTCATGAATTCGATCCGGTTCCGTGCGCCGGCTCCGCATTCAAGCAGGATTACATCCGTCTGCCGTTCTTGCAGTATTCGTGCAAGTGCATCCAATGTGTTCGCAATGCGCACGTCAAAATTTGAACGCAGTGCGACCGTAATAGCTTGATTCAAAGCTCCGGCTGACGCTCCAGCGTTATCAAGCACCAAAACGTGAACAGGGCTTGCCGTGCTTTCGCATGTCTTAATCTTGCTGCTCGATCCGTGGTCCTTCATGATTAACCCGGACAAGCCCGGCCTCCAAATAAACCGCAATTTCTAAAAAACTCGTGTGACAGAGACAATGGCGCTGACGGCCATTGATCTCGGCAGAAATCATATCAAGCAATCAGCGATCGTGCAATTCCATGCAATCGAGTATGGAGGCCCCTATGCCCTTGGGTGTATCCTTGTTCTATTCTGAATGTGATTGGGTCGGAAGAGTAATGGTAAAACGCGCTCCGCCTTCAGCCGGATTCTCGACGCTGATAGTTCCTTTATGTTCCTCGATTATGCCACGGCTGATCGACAACCCCAGTCCTGTGCCCTTGTCGCCTTTGGAGGTGTAGAAAGCCTCCCAGATCGTATCGAGTTTTTCGGGCGGAATTCCCGGACCGGAATCGTGAACCGTCAGAATGACCTTGTCGCCGTCAAGACGTGCTTGGATCTTTATAACGCCTTCCTCGTTGATCTCCTGGATGGCATGCGATCCATTGTTAATCAGATTTATGAGGACTTGTTCGATCTGTTGCGGTTGCACGATTAATTCAGGTAAATCGCTGGGAATATCGACCTGAGTGTCTATGCCGTATTTGACTGTATGACTGCAGAGCTGCAGGGCCTTGTCAACGCAATCGGCCAGCGCCGTTGGTTGCGGATTGTCTTTCTCGCGTTTTGAATAGGTTTGCATTGAAGATACAATGCGCGCTACCCGGTCGCATGAATCGAATATGGTGGCGGCGTATTTACCGCAATTATCGATAAAGTTCAGGACCGGATCTCCGGCATCGAGCTTCTCTTCCAGCACGGCACGATGTTCGGATGCGATTTGCTGTTGCATGGCGCCCAGAAGTTCGGAGTAGGCTGAGATACAGGTCAGAGGATTATTGATTTCATGTGCCACTCCCGCCGCCAATGTGCCCAGGGTGGCAAGCCTTTCGGAATGAACAAGTTGCCGGGCGCGCGCCTCGGCCAGCGCTTCAAGGTGATCGCGATGGCGTTTTAGTTCGATTTGTGTTTTGACGCGTGCCCTTACAATTGCCGGGCTGAACGGTTTGGTGATATAATCGTTGGCTCCGACTTCAAAGCCTAAAGATTCATCCTGCTCGGCATCCAGAGAGGTAATAAAAATAACCGGCACGGTTTTCTGCTTTGTATCGGCACGAATGCGCCGGCAGACTTCGTAGCCGTCTATTCCCGGCATTTTGATGTCCAGCAGGTATAAATCCGGGTTGCAGGCATTGCCGCGTTCGAGCGCTTCCGTTCCGTTGCGGGCTACGGTAAGTTGGGCATAGTCGCGCAAAGCGGATACCAGAGCGCCTATATTGGCTGCTTCATCGTCCGCAATCAGTAATCGTGGTTTTTCGCTCGGTTCGTTCATTGGTTAACCTTCCGTGTGTGGCTCAACTCTATATCATGTTTTACTTTAGCAAGTCAATTTCAGGAGTCAATTATTTTTGTCAGTAATCCGGCGGCGGACTCAAAGTCAAAGGTTTCGGCAGCCTGCGTGACAGCTTTGATAGTGGAGTCGGGTATGCCCGCTTCGCGAAGCGCGTTGCCGGTTTCCGCGAGATATTCGAGCGCATCTACGTTGCCAAGCCGCAGTTCATCGCGAAGACGGCGCGTTTTTTGGATCAGCGCGGGCGGCAGCGACACCGGCTTTGCCGGGGTGGCGTCCGTTTCGCAGGTTTCGTTCGCGGAATCCGGCAGATGCGCGGCTATTGCCTTGCCGAGCGCCGCAAGCGCTTGTTCAAGGGGTGTAACAAGGTTGGCTGCGGCGTCCGGTTGTTGTTGCCGGAAGTGTTGATCTATGCCGGTTGCCAGGTGTTGAATATCGGTCAGGCCAAGATTTGCTGCGCTGCCTTTGATCGCATGCGCTATTCCGCGTGCGGGTTCATTGTCGGCGCATTTCATGGCTTCGCGTATATGTTCAGGATCATTGACGTGACTCATATAGAAATCGGCCAGTAAACGGCGGTACATTCGTACATTACCGCGTACGCGGCGCAATCCGGCATTTACATCTGCTCCTGGAATCGCAGGGGTGTCGGCCGCATCCTGATCACGGGCGCCGACTTGCTCGGATGTTTGCGGTTTTTCATGCAGTCCGGATTGTGCGGCCGTTCCGGTGGAGTCCGCGGTTACGATCACGTCACCGGCGGCATTGGATGTTGTCGGGCCGCCACCATCGCCAGTTTTCGCGGTTGCGGCATCGGGGGCGCCGGGCAGCGGAATATCCTCTTCGGGAATATATTGCAGTAGCTTGCTCAGGAACGCATCGATTTCAAGCGGCTTAGTGAGGAAGTCATCCATTCCGCAGTCAAGGCATGTGTCTTCGTCCTCCTTCATTGCGCTTGCTGTCATAGCTAAAATAGGCGTGCGTTTCCGGGGCATCCGTCCCTGACCCTCCAAATCACGGATTGCGCGTGTGGCTTCGTAACCGTCGATTTCGGGCATTTGGATATCCATCAGAATCAGGTTCCATGGTTGCGTGCTTGCCTTTTCAATCGCCTCCCGTCCGTTGACGGCCGGCTCGACTACGATTCCGTATGCAATCATGTTTTCGGTTGCTACTTCGCGGTTAATGGCATTGTCGTCCACCAGCAGTACCCGGGCGTTTTTTAAACGTTCTGGCGCAATTGAAGGCGTTTCGGCAGAATGCCAGAGATCTCCTGATGCAAGCGGTTCGTGACCCCAGGCGATACGCAGGCTGGAAACCAGCTCGATCGGTTTAACCGGTTTGGCAAGAAAATACACGTTTTGGCCGACTGTGTCCGGAACGGCTTCCTGTTCCATGCTCTGGATGCCGAGCAGAATCAGCGGCAAACCGGCTTGACCTGAGCCGTCTTCGCGCGGCAGGCTCTCGATTAGACGGCCGGTTTCGATTCCGGTGCCATCCAGGATCACAAGCTCCCAGGGGGTGTCTTCGCGTTTGGCAGCATCGATTCTATCCGGCAGCGACAGGGGATCGGCAATGGTCTCGGCATGCAATCCGAGTTTGCGGCAATCGCGGGCAATGACGGCAATCTGTTGGTCGCGCGTTCCCGCGACCAGAACACGGCGTCCGTGCAATTGATCGGGCAGGGAAATATGCGGCTCGTTTTCGTCGGATTGTTGTTCGAAAGGCAGCAGGAAATGGAAGTTGCTGCCTTTGCCTTTCTGGCTGCTGATTTCAATCCTGCCGTTCATCAATTCGACCAGGTTTTGCGAAATAGCCAGTCCCAGACCGGTGCCGCCGTATTTGCGGGTTGTGGACGTATCCGCCTGCGAAAACGCCTGGAATAATGCAGCCTGTTGCTCGGGAGTCAGACCGATTCCGGTATCGATAACCTCGAAGAGTGTTTTAGACGAATTTTCGCGATCGGGATTGCTGACGCGTAGGCAAACATAACCCTTTTCCGTGAACTTGATTGCGTTTGCCGCCAGATTAATCAGCACCTGACGTAGACGCAAGGGATCGCCGATGACGGCTCGAGTTACATCGGGGGCGAAGTCAAGGATCAAGTCTATGTTTTTCTTGAATGCCTGGTTGCCAAGCAGGTCAATGACGTCGGCGATGACGGTATCAAGGTTGAAGGCAACGTTCTCGACATCCATCTTGCCGGCCTCGAGTTTGGAGAAGTCGAGAATGTCGTTAATCAGTCTCAAGAGCGCATGCGCCGAATATCGTACTTTGCCGATATAATTCCGCTGTCGTTCGTCCAATTTGGTGCGTAACGCCAAATCGGTCATGCCGATGACGCTGTTCATAGGCGTGCGGATTTCATGACTCATATTGGCCAGGAATTCGCCTTTGGCGGAGGCGGCGCGCAATGCGGCATTGCGCGCCGCCTGAGCATCCTGCTCCGCCCGGGTGCGCACTTCGACTTCGTTTTCCAGTTGACGGTTGACGGCCCGCAGCCGGGCATCGTATTGCGCGATGATTTCCTGCTGCCAGTATTTCACGACTATAATGCCCGCGTAGACCAGTGCCCATCCGATCATCAATGGTGTGGGGACGAAGATCACTTGATAGCGTTGCAGCAGGAATTGGCTCAAGGCAACCGGGTAAACCAGGGCAAACAGCATCACGAGCAGCGAAAACAACGCGCGCGTACGCGCGACCAGCATGATCAGGAGTATGCCTCCCGTGAACAAGGCTGCCAGATTAAGGAAGAACATCCAGCGCGGTTCACTGATCATGTCGCCGGCCAGTATGTTGTCAATGATCGTTGCCTGGATTTCAGCGCCGGCTATGTCTTCGTCAAGCGGCGTCGTATAACGGTCGTACAAGCCGATTGCCGATGTTCCGATGACAACGATCCTGTCGCGCACCGTGCCGGGATCGAAGTCTCCTGCCAGCACGTCCATGGCTCGCAAGGTGGGGAAGCGTTCGGAGCGGAAGTTAATCGTCAGGCGTCCATGTCGGTCGGTGGGCACCTGGCGATGGTTGGCTATGTCGATGTGACGGACGCCGGCCACTCCTTCTAGATCGTAATGAATTCCAAAACGGGGCGCATCCAGCCACATCCGCACGGCTTCGAGCCCTAGGGCCGGATACAGGCGTGCATCGCCTATGGCAGCGACCAGCGGTGTGCTGCGCAGGATATTGTCGGCATCGGGCGTGGTATTGAAAAATCCTATGGATGCATTTTCACGCAGTGCTTCGACTGGTGGAGACAGTTGCTGCCCTTGCAGCAACCAATGGCGGGCTCTCCCGCGTTCGAGGAATACACCGCCCCAAAAAGGCAGCGTTTCTTCATCGATGCTGGTTGCCGGTTTGTTTGCGATGTGAAGAAACGTTCCCAGAACAACGGGACCGCGGTTGATAGATTCAGCCAGCAGGCGATCGAAGTCGGGGATTTGGGCTTCCATATTGTCCGGTGGATCGAAGTCGGGCTGAACTTCGCGCCAGATTGCGATTGCTTGCGCGGGTGAAAGCCGGTCGGCTTCGGGGAAACCGATGTCGAATACGATTAGTTTGGCGCCGGCATCCCATAAATTATCGGCCATACGCGCGACCAGGAATCGTGCCCAGGGCCATTGTCCCATGGCATTCAGGCTGGCGTCATCAATGTCCACAAGCGCTACGGCACCGCTTTTCGGCGGCACGGCATTGCGGGCAATCAGCATATCCTGGGATTGTAGCACTACGGCATTCAGGAAACGCGGATTAAAAATATACAGCAGTATGAATGCCAGCAGGATAAAGCAGCCGGTCATTGCGATCGGCCAGCGACGGATACGCGGTTCGTCGGCGCGCGCGTCGAAAGACGCTTTTCGCGCAGCGCCCGTTGGCTCGCACACGTCGTTGCCTGATGCTTCCGGTGTAGGACACCGCTGCCACCGTTTATTGCGCCACAACGTTAGCCATCCTGACCGGCCGTTTTTTTTTCGAGTGTCGGCGGTCATGTCAATTGAGCGCTTCCATCATGATGCGGTCAATCACTTGCATCGTGCAGGTCTGCGCCGTAAGCGCCCTGGATGTGTGGTCCGGATTCATGAATAAATTCGAATCCGCCGACGACTCCTTGAATGGGCGGCTGCGCTCCGCTCCCCACAAGACGTCCATCAACATGATTGAATTCAAGTGTATGGATGCCGTAAGTCTCGTTGCCGTGACGCAACAAATATGTTGTTGCCTGTCCTCTGAGATTGTTTCCCGCGCCGATGGTGCCGTCGGCATTGAAGTCCAGACGGCTGTTGCGGCCGGACAGCGAGAAGGCGCCGTTCCATTTCGCCTCGCTTGTGTTGCCGCCGATTCTAACGCTGAAATCCACCAATCCATGCATTTGATCCGCAACCTGGCCGACGTTCATTAACAAAGCGCCGGCGGTGCCCGTGCCGTGCAGGCGGTATTCAACGCTACCGGCAATGATGTCGGCGATATGCGTATCGCTTAGATAGTCGCCGCGCCAGTATACTCCGCGCGGCTCGTTGTGCTCGTATTCCCAGAAGCCCCACTCCCAATTCATGCCTTTTGCGATCAATCGCTCAACCGGTTGCAGCGGCGGCTCGTCGTCAGGCGGCGGCGCAAGGTCGTCAGGCGGCGGCGCAAGGTCGTCAGGCGGCGGCGGTTCGTCGTCAGGCGGCGCCAGATCAGGTTCCGATACAATGTCTTCGTCCAATACGTCGGAAACCCGTGCCGGCTGATCGTCGTCATCCATGACAACGTCGGGATCGGTGTGGCTATCCGCAAAAAACAGGTTTTCGTTATCGAGCGGATCTTCGGCCGGTTCCTCCTGATACTCAACTCCGGGATCGCCAGCCGGGTCGTCATCCGCGGGCTCCTGATCGGGTTGCCGGGCATCTTCATCTTCCGGTTGGCCGTCCGGTTCGTCAGCGCCGTCGGGATCGTCTTCTTCAATATCCGGTTCAGGATCGGGTTCCGGGTCGGCATCTTCATCTTCGACGGCATCTTCATCGGGTGGCGGTTGCGGCTGAAGTGGCTCGTCGCCTTCTTCCTCCTCATCCTGTGCGGCGGGAGTGGTTGCATCGATCAAGCGGTCCAGCGCGGGACCGCGGAAACGGCGTTGGCGCGATATGCCGGCATCGGTGAGATGAACCATTCTTCCGGCGCGATTGATGGATGCCGATCTTCTTCCGCGGCGCGGTCGTAAGCCCAGGTCGATTTCAATCGAACGGCCGGAAGGCAATTCGACAACATATATGCTTTCGCTCTCGGGCATGACTTGGATTATCAAATCGCAGCCGCGAACGCCGATTACGGCGCGGCCGGTTCTGATTTGAAAACGTTCGGGGTTTACTTCGGTGATTCGTCCGGTTACGCTGCGGAAAACACCGCGTACGAATCGCAGAACACCGCTGCCTTCATCGTTTTGCGAGTCAAAAATGTAATTGTCGATCACCATGACGCTTTGTTGTCCTTGCGATATGGTTGTGTCGTCAGCCAGAAAAACCTGTAGTTTTGATTTCGGCCCGGTTGTAATCGTATCGCCGCTAAATACCGGCGCCCGGAGGCGAAGTTGCCGGATCGCGCCATCGTCGCTTCGTGCTTCCGCGTGACCCTCGATAGCGATTACTTGACCGACAGCTTGCCGTGTGGCGGCCTGCGTCGTGCCGGTTAGCGCAGTTATGATTGAACCGGCAAGCAAAACGTACAACGGGAAGCTTTTTGAGGACATCTGTTTTTTAGTATGCATGGTTTAAGCTCCATGTGGCGGTATACCTTGCGTAGTCGTAAAGATTGAACGTTGATTCGTTTTCGGTGTATTGCACCCTGAGATTGGTGTGGAACCGTGCGGTCAATTGGCGATTAATGCCGGATGCCACGCCCCATTGGATGTCGCGGCGCGTGCGCGGCGCCAGCGGTTCACGGTCTTCATATTGACGGTATCGCGCCGTAGCCTCGCCGAAAACCGATGTGTGCGGCGTGATTTGAGATGTCAGGCGCAAGTTTCCTTCAACCAGGGTATTGCGGTATATGGCGGCTTCGGCGAATTCGCGTCCCAGCCGCAAGCCGAAATCCGTCCGGTGTTTTTGCCGATTCCCGAAAAGGAGTGTGATCTGTTCGTGGATTGCGCCCATGAAGCCGTCCCGGTCGCTGCCACCGGCGAAGTTGCGGTGTTCTATCCCGATTCTGGTTGTAAATGTACATTGATGCGTATAGCGGTACATGTGCAGCGGATGGAAGCCGGTCATGGTCGCCAGCGCTTTGTCGTCGCGGTGAATGTATTCCAAGCGCAGGGGAGCACGAAAAGCATGCTTGTTGCGCCGGTAACGCGGCCCGCCACCCAGTTGAATGCCGGAAATATTGTATTCAGTTGCATCGATCATAAAATTGCCGTACGCGCGCAGGTTACATTCAAATGACCAGCCGTCAACGGCGCCAGTGTCATGGAAGGCGCGCAGGTTGGCCGAGGCAAAGCCGCCCCAGGCCGATTGGCTGCGTGTGCTCGGATCAATCTGTAGTTCATCGAATCTGATGCCACCGATCGTAATCGGGTCAATGCCGATGATTTCTCTTTTGGGACCGAAGTTTATGTTGCTGTCGTAAATAGCGCCGACTTCGGTTTGTGTATGCGCCTTCCATCCAGGCTGGTTGCGCTTGATTCCGCGGATATATTCCCCGATGGTAGTTCGCACGGTATCCGGCGGATCGCGTTCCAGTACACGGTTGAAATGCAGGCGCGATTGTTCCCATTGCCCTGTCAGGTAATATGCCCTGGCGAGTTCGAGTCGCGCCCGATCGTTGTCGGGGTTCATGGTAAGCACTCTCTCGAATGCCAGAGAGCCCAGTGACGTGCGACCGCGTTCCATGGCGAGTACTCCAAACGCGAAATTGACCTTTTCATCGGCGGGATAATCCCGCAGCAAGTTTGCCAGCAGATCATACGCCTCGGCAATGCGTCCTTGTTGCCGGATTGCGAGCGCCTGTTCGAATCTGGCATCTTCCCGCGCCAAAAAACGAAGAACCTTTGTTCCCGTGTCCCTTGCCTGTTCACGGTCATCGGCGGGCGCGGCAGGCAGCCATATCGCTGTTATGACGGCAAGAGTATAAAGCCAGACGTTTCTTTTACTCGGCATGAGGCTGTTCTCCGTTGTCGGGTTTGCTCTGTGACGGGTCGGTTTGTTCGGCGCGTATACGGAAATAACCTTGCTCTGCCGCATCGAAGGTGTGGTCGATTGTCATGTATTTTAGCTTGGTTTGCATGTCCGATAAACCGGGCACCGGTTGCCACGTGCCCGACAGCAGGTTTGTGGTTGTCTCGACGGTGTAGATCCAGCCCGGAAGCGCCTGCCAGCGGGCAACGATATGCAATTTACAGGCTTGAGTTGTTGATCCGGATGAAGACGTCTGTCGTACTGAATCCATGCGAATGGAACCGTTGACGGTATCGATCCCGAACATCATGGGCGTGTCGTAAGCCGTCTTGGATGCTTGTGGCGTATTCCCGTAGGCGCCGATATTGATTCGACTGCCGTTAGGCTCGGGCTCGAGGTTGAAAGGCGCAAGCGGATCGCCTGCGTCTATGCAGGGACTGCTGTGCGTGTCTTCCACCCAAATGCCCAGACCGGGCTCCCATCTGCCGCCGGCGGATTGCAGACGGTAATCGTGGATCATGTAATGCCGGCCTTCAATCTCGTACCCGGTGATGTCGGCAGCGATATATAACGTGGTTTCGTCGTTGGCGATGATGGAATAGCGCTGGGGACGACTGATGTCAGGCTGGATGAACTTGCCGCGTAATGCGTTGCGTTCCCATGCGGCGGTCGCGTCTGACAGGGCGCAAATGGAAGCGCTTGGCTCAAACTCCGGCTTCTGCGTCCATGTTCCATCATCGCCGCCAGCAAACAGAGGATTGGCGTCAAGGTTGCCTGTGCCACTCCAACCCCCGCGAATAGTTGTGTAGCGTATGTTTCCGGAGGGGCCGATTATCTCCAAATCGGCTATGCCTGGAGCATTGTTCTGCCATATAATACTGTTTTCAATCAGCATGACGGAAGCATTGGCGTATAAGCCGCCGCCGGATATGTTTGCGTTATTGTCCGAGAATGTGCAATTTTCAATCCGGGGTGTTGCATCGAAACTGTACGCTGCTCCGCCCCAGTCGCTGGAGTTGCCGACGAAAACGCAGTTGCGTACCTGCGGCGAAGATGCAAAGTTATAAATTGCGCCACCGCGGAATTCGGCGGTGTTGCCCGCGAACTCACAACCTTGAAGGGTGGGGGAAGCATTGACGCCGTTGTATATGGCGCCACCCCAGAATCCGGCATGGTTATTGGCGAATGCACAGTTTTCAATATGCGGCGAAGCGTTAAGGTTGGCCATGGCGCCGCCACGTAAACTTGCGTGATTATCGCTGAATACACAGTTGCGGATTGTCGGAGAAACTCCGTCGTTAAGCATGCCGCCTCCATTGGGATGGCTGCCGGAAGCCTGGCCGTCGCGGATGATGAACCCGTCCAGTATTGCGTTGTCGGCGCCGGTAACGACATGGTGAACATTGCCGCCCTCGATAGCGCCGCTCAATACGGTGCGCATTTCTTGCCAATCCCTTTGATCACGCCTGAATTCGTTCCCCTGGAAGCCGCCGTACAGATCGATGCCTTCACGTAATTTGAAGGTGGCGGCGCTGTCCGATGACGCCGTCGGATGGTACAGTCCGGCGGCAACCCATATTTCGCGGCCCGGTTCAGCCGCGTCAAGCGCCTGGCGCAAATCGGTAAACGCATGTTGCCACG